>DICP01000083.1:1396-1598 GCA_002417685.1 Candidatus Mesolinea sp. UBA5823 | reverse complement strand
CCGCCATTGAGCTACAGGCCCTTCAGGTGTTAGATTTTACCACAGGCTGCGCTCCGGTTAAGCACAAGAGCCGGACTTTTCTCAACCCATAGCCCAGGTGGTGCCGCCCCTGCCCCTGAGCTTGATCCGGTTGAACTATCTGAAGACTAAAACGCCCTCCGGCTACTGAAGCAAGTCCACTCTGCTCTTATTGCGGTGGGTA
>DICP01000083.1:747-1381 GCA_002417685.1 Candidatus Mesolinea sp. UBA5823 | reverse complement strand
ACCATTTTTATCGCAGTTGTTTTAATTCTACAGCCAGAGCGGAAGCGATTTGCGCCCCGACCAGGGCATTGTTGTAGACCAGCTCAAGGTTGGCTGCCAGGCTTTTGCCTTCCGTTCTTTTTGTGATTTCGTTGAGCAAAAACGGGGTGATGTGCTTGCCTGTAACGCCCTGCTCCTGCGCTGCCCGGACGGCTGCTTCGATGACCTGATCGATAAATTCATGGTCGAGGGAGTATTCTGTGGGGATCGGGTTGACGACCAGCAAACCGCCGCCCATTTCGAGTTGGTCCTTTGCAAGGATAATTTTGGCGATCTCTTCCGGCGATTCGGCACGTTCGACCAATTGGATGTCGCTTTTGGCGCTGAAGAAAGCGGGCAGCACATCGGTTTTGTAGCCAATGACGGGAACGCCCTTGGTCTCCAGGTATTCCATCGTGCGGGGAAGATCGAGAATGGCTTTGGCTCCGGCGCAGATCACCACGACGTCCGTCTGAGCGAGCTCTTCCAGGTCGGCAGAAACATCCATCGTCTCTTCATAGCCGCGATGAACCCCGCCGATCCCACCGGTGACAAAAACCTTGATGCCAGCCAGATGCGCGGCAAACATAGTAGAGGCTACAGTGGTGGCGCCCAG
>DICP01000083.1:233-613 GCA_002417685.1 Candidatus Mesolinea sp. UBA5823 | reverse complement strand
TCGCCATCTGGACATTTTGCGGGTAGGGCATGCCGTGCGAAATAATGGTCGATTCAAGCGCGACTACCGCTTTGCCTGCGTCAAGCGCAGCTTTTACCTCGGGTTGGATATCTAAAAGCGAATTATTCGTCATGCTGATCTCCTATAATTTTTCATATTTTAAGCGGCTGGGGTTTGAGGGGGCGAACAAAACATGGATACTGCTCCGCGATGTTGAACCACCTCACCAGCCAGACTGTTACCTGATTTGAGCCAATTTTCCGGGGCTTCGTTGCGCAGGAATGACGCCAGAAAACCAGCGTTGAAAGCATCCCCCGCCCCAGTCGTATCCACCGCCTGGACTTGAATAGCGGGAGCCTGAAAACAGAGGTCTTCGGCAA
>DICP01000083.1:0-206 GCA_002417685.1 Candidatus Mesolinea sp. UBA5823 | reverse complement strand
TTGGGCAGCAAAATATCCGTGAGCCCGAGCATCCTGGCGCGAATATTTTCCGGCACATCCCCGATCAGTGGGGACGGGTCAAGAGCCACGAGATTACCCTGCGCTTGAACGCGCTCCGCGACAGATAGAACGACTGCTGCCTGGTCGGGATAGAGCAACTGGTAGCCGGAAGTGAGAAGAACCCGGGAGGTTATTACACTGTGGAG
>DICP01000066.1:8167-8402 GCA_002417685.1 Candidatus Mesolinea sp. UBA5823 | reverse complement strand
ACATCCCGCAATCGAAAACCTTCTTCGCGGGCATCATGTGCATTGGCAAAGCCGGCTCGGAAGAGCGTTGGGTAGAGGAAGTCCCCAGAAGCATCGCCGGTAAACATTTGCCCGGTTCGGTTGGAGCCATGCGCCCCAGGGGCAAGCCCAACCACAAGCAAGCGCGCTGCAGGGTCGCCAAACCCAGGCACTGGTTTGCCCCAATACTCCCAATCTTGGTAAGCTTTGCGCTTGA
>DICP01000066.1:3018-8074 GCA_002417685.1 Candidatus Mesolinea sp. UBA5823 | reverse complement strand
AATGAATTAGGGTTGTTGAGGAAACTAAAGCGGCTGCCCGAAAATGAGCAGCCGCCTTGAGGTTTTTACAAAAAATTAATGCGCAGCTAAAGCAGACCAGCCTGCAAATTCTGCCGTTTCATCCAGTTCAGCTTCGATGCGCAACAGCTGGTTATACTTTGCCACGCGGTCAGAGCGCGCAGGGGCACCGGTTTTGATTTGGCCCATATTCATTGCCACAGCCAAGTCCGCAATTGTGGCATCTTCAGTTTCTCCAGAACGATGCGAGCAGACCGCCCGCCAGCCATGGGTTTGTACCATCGTTACTGCCTGCATAGTCTCGGTGAGTGTGCCAATTTGGTTAAGCTTGACCAGCAGGGCATTGCAAGCCTTTTCTTCGATGGCACGTGCCACACGTTTCGGGTTGGTCACGAGTAAGTCATCGCCCACAATCTGGAGACGATTCCCCACCTTCGCTGTGAAGTTTTTCCAACCATCCCAATCATCCTGAGCAAAGCCATCTTCGAGCGATACAATTGGGTACTTATTTACCCAATCCAACCAAAAGTCAACCATTTGGTCACTGGTAAGCATCTTGCCTTCCTTGCGCAGGTTGTAGAGCCGAGTTTCTTCATCGAATAGCTCTGAGGCTGCAGGGTCCAACGCGATGCAAACTTCTTCGCCGGGTTTCAGACCAGCTTTGGTGATGGCTTCAAGGATCAACTCTATCGCTTCCTCATTTGCCTTGAGCGCTGGCGCAAAACCGCCCTCATCTCCAACCAGCGTGGTATAGCCCTTGGATTTGAGCACGCCCTTGAGGGCTTGATAAATCTCAGAGCCCCAGCGGAGGGCTTCGGCGAAAGTGGGTGCGCCTAAAGGCATCGCCATAAATTCCTGAAAATCAGTCGATTGCCAGTTGGTATGTGTTCCGCCGTTGAGAATGTTCATCATTGGGACGGGTAAAACATGCGCGTATACCCCGCCCAAATAACGGTAAAGCGGCAGGTCAAGCGAGGCAGCTGCAGCCTTGGCAACTGCCAAGCTTGTGCCTAAGATGGCATTGGCGCCAAGTGCAGATTTATTGGGGGTACCATCAAGATCGAGCAGCAACATATCGATAGCTTTTTGCTCCGTGGCATCCCACCCGATGAGTTCATCAGCGATCTCATCGTTGACATGCTCGACCGCATCCAAAACGCCTTTCCCGCCATAGCGCTTCTTGTCGCCATCGCGCAGCTCTAAAGCCTCATGCACACCGGTGGAAGCACCCGAAGGGACAATTGCTCTTCCATGGCTACCATCAGCTAAAACGACATCCACTTCAACGGTGGGGTTGCCACGTGAATCCAATACTTCCATGGCAGTGATAAATTCAATTGTAGAAAACATGGTTTTATTCCTTTCTTTATCTCTTTGTAAAATCGGGCTTAAGTATAATCTAATCTTCCTTACCTGAAAGATTTTCGGGCAGTTGCACTGCAACGGATAATTTCCGGCGCTGGCAGACAGCTTTAATAAAGCCGCTAAAGAGTGGATGCGGTGACGTTGGTCGCGAAAGAAACTCAGGATGAAATTGGCAGCCAATCATGAATGGATGATCTCGTACCTCCGCCATCTCCACTAAAATGCCATCTGGAGAAAGCCCGGACATAATCAATCCATGCTCTTCTAAAGCTTGCCGGTAGGCGTTGTTGACTTCATAGCGATGACGATGGCGCTCTTCAATTCTCTCCGTTTGGTACAAACGCGCTGCTAAAGTTCCCGGTTGGACCACACACGGGTAAAGCCCCAAACGCATCGTTCCGCCTTTATCTTCCAATCCGCGCTGTTCTGCCATTAGGTCAATAACCGGATGGCGCGTGCGTTGGTCAAATTCTGGTGAGTTTGCGTCTTCCATTCCCAGCACATTACGTGCATATTCAATTACCATCACTTGCATGCCCAAGCACAATCCCAAGTAGGGCACCTGATGCTCACGGGCATATTTGGCTGCGATAATCTTGCCTTCCACCCCACGGGAGCCAAATCCACCTGGAACAACAATGCCATCAACTTGCTCCAAGCGCTCCAACCCAATGCCCTTCTCCAAGTCGGTTGCCGAAATCCATTCGATTTCCACATCCACACCAGCATACAGGGCAGCATGCCGTAAGGCTTCACGTACACTGATATACGCATCGTGCAGCTCCACATACTTCCCCACCAGACCAATACGCACTTTAGGTTTTTCCCGCTCGAGTTCATTCACCATCCAACGCCATGCATCTAAATCGGGCGCTTGTTTCGGAGCCAAATCCAAGCGGCTGAGTAAAATTTCCGCAACATGCATATCTTCTAAAATCAGTGGAATTTGATACAGCAAGTTCGAAGTCACTAAGGGGATGACGGCTTCCCTCGGAACATCACAAAACTGGGCGATTTTAGTGCACAATTCCATCTCCACCGGGTAATCACTGCGGGCAATAATCATATCGGGAAAGATGCCTATGGACCGCAATTCGCGCACAGAGTGCTGCGTTGGTTTAGTTTTAAGTTCACCGGTTGCCTTCAGGTAGGGAAGCCAGGTGAGATGCACAAAAGCGGTATTGTTGCGCCCAAGCTCGTTGCGCATTTCGCGAATTGCCTCCAGGAACGGCTGACCTTCGATATCGCCAACGGTTCCGCCCACCTCCACAAGTGCAATTTCTGCGTTAGTTGACTTACCCACCAGAGCGATGCGCCGCTTGATCTCGTTGGTAATATGCGGGATAACCTGAATCGTACCGCCTAAATAATCCCCGCGTCTTTCACGGTCGAGGACCTCTTGATAGACCTGCCCAGTCGTAACGGTGCTGTTCTTATTTAGGCGCAAGTCGCACATGCGCTCATAGTGACCTAAGTCCAGGTCAGTTTCTGAGCCATCATCCAGCACAAAAACTTCGCCGTGTTGGTAAGGACTCAGTGTGCCTGGGTCAACGTTGAGATAAGGATCCAGCTTTTGGATGGTAATCGTGAAACCCCGGGCTTTGAGCAGACGGCCAATCGCTGCCGCGGTCACACCTTTGCCAACAGACGAAAGCACACCGCCTGTAAAAAAGACCACTTTAGTTGTCATTGGTTCCTCCATGTTTACTCGTCCGGTAATTAAAAGCTTCGGGGAGGGTTTTTGTCAGACCCTCCCCGGATGATTTTAGTTAGCTGTATGCAAATCCTGTTCGGTATGCATATTATTCTTGCTCACCTTTTGCTTTCAAAGTGCGTTCATAGATTTCATCGGCTTCAGTTTCCGTAATCATCTTAGCGCGCTTGATCCGATTGGTGATTTCGGGCTTACGTTTCTCCGCCCGGTCCATTGCTTTGCGCATGGCGATTTCCATGTAGGTTGGATCTGGAAAATCAGTTTCTTCTTCTTCAACAACCTCCTTCTTCGCTTTACCTTTCCGAGCGGTTTTCTTAGGAGGTGCTTCGACTTCAGGCTCATCTTGCAGCGCTTTCATGCTCAGCTTGATTTGCTTCTTACGTTTATCCACTTCGAGTACTTTCACATCGACTTCGTCGCCAACTTTGACGACTTCTGAGGGTACACGCACATAGTTGTGTGAAAGCTCACTGACATGCACTAAGCCGGGACGCTCTGCGCCAATCTCGACAAAGGCGCCAAAGTTTTCCACCCGCACAACTTTTCCGTGAAGAGCCATATCAGGTTTGATTTCTCGCCATTCCAGCCCTAAGGGTTCTTTCATGGTCAATTCCACCCGATCTTTGAGGATGCGTTTGACCCATACGGTAAGGGTATCGCCAACCTTCAGCACATCTTCGAGGTTGATGACCGCTGCATTAGGATTACCGCTATCGACAACTTGGGAGATGTGGAGAAAACCTGGCAAGTTTTCGCCAATATCAACAATGGCACCTTGCAAAGAGGTCTTCATGACCTTACCTTCATATTTTTGCTTAGGTTTCAGCTTTGGTTCGTTTGTAGAGGGCGTTTCGATAGGGTTATCCATTCCAGTTCTCCCAGGAGAATAATTTCACGATTTGCCAGTATACTCCACGACCCACCGGTTTGTCAAACAAGCGTGTTAGTTCATCAGGGCAATTGCATCTAAATTGATGGCAAAGAAATTGCACATGGAGCCAGGAAGAGGTGCTCCATGGAAGAAAGCAAGTTTTCAATCATATTTAGTGACATAACTGATCCTCGAGTTGACCGGACGAAAAGGCATAAGCTTTTGGATATCATTGGACTGACTATCTGCGCGGTACTGTGTGGTGCGGATAACTGGGTTGAAGTAGCCGAGTTTGGAGAAGCCAGAGAAAAATGGCTAAAAACCTTTCTTGAGCTTCCCAATGGCATTCCATCTCACGACACCTTGGGTCGGGTCTTCGCGATGATCGACGGGGCTGAATTTGAGCGCTGCTTTGCTGAATGGGTCAGGCAATTAGCTGGATTGACGAGTCAAGTCATTGCGCTTGATGGCAAAACAATTCGTGGGAGCAAAGAACATGCGCGTGCGATTACGGTTGTGAGTGCCTGGGCATCAGCCAATCAGCTGGTACTCGGGCAGCAAGCGGTAGAGGGAAAGTCAAACGAGATTACCGCGATTCCGGAACTGATTGAGATGTTAGATGTGAAGGGTAAGATTGTCACTATTGATGCCATTGGGACACAAGTTGCGATTGCTGAACAAATCTTGGCGAAAGGTGGAGATTATCTGCTAGCAGTCAAAGCCAACCAAGGACA
Source organism: Candidatus Mesolinea sp. UBA5823 (assembly GCA_002417685.1). Classification (GTDB taxonomy): domain Bacteria; phylum Chloroflexota; class Anaerolineae; order Anaerolineales; family Anaerolineaceae; genus Mesolinea. The sequence continues at coordinate 3,372 of DICP01000066.1, read as the reverse complement.
ATTGCGGGATGAAATGGAGTTCATCTTTCAAATTGATCGCCAACAAAACTTCAAGGATGCCCCTTACGACTATGCTGAGACAGTCAATAAAGGGCATGGAAGGATAGAATCCAGGCGTTGCTGGTTGGTATCAGACGAAGAATATCTGGAAAGCTTTGCAAACAAATGGCCAGGATTGAAGGGTTTGGTGTTCATTGAGAGTGAACGGATCATCAATGAAAAGACCGAGAGATCCATGCGCTACTTTATTACGAGTTTGAATAGCAATGCAGCTCAAATCCTGGAAGATCAACGCAGTCACTGGGGGATAGAAAACAAGTTGCATTGGGTATTGGACATCGCCTTCAATGAGGA
>DICP01000066.1:0-2976 GCA_002417685.1 Candidatus Mesolinea sp. UBA5823 | reverse complement strand
ATCTTGAATCAAGCTTAGATATGCATTGTAAATAAAGGAATTACGCAACCTTTTTTCTGTAAATTCGGGTCAGAAATACCCATCGTTCTTTTAACAATTCAATGATTTGCTAGTACAAAAATGTTTTCCGATTTGCCACTCCTCACTAATCTCCATGAGCAAGGCTGAGACCAATCTCAGACATGAAGCTTCGTTCGGAAAAACGCCAACCACTCTGGTAAGTCTGCGAATCTCTTTATTGGCTCGCTCTAAGCTGTTGGTGGTTCGAATCATCCGCCTATGCTCCAAAGGAAAGTCAAAGACTGTGAAACCTTCAGCCAAGTTCTCCTCCATCCAGGCAGATAGCCGTGGAGCGGAACGAGCATACTTTTGAATATCCGCCTGAAGGAATTCTTCCGCTGTCCTTCGGTCTGGTGCGTTGAACAATGCTCGGATGTCTGCTGCAACTTCCGCTCTCATCGCCTGTTTGGGCAAGTAGGCCCCGGCATTCTGCTGCAGGTGAAATTGACATCGCTGCCAGGGCACACTGCCTAATATGGCTCGCCGGGCTGCTCCCAAGCCTTCATGATCGTCGCTAATCACTAATTTCACACCGTTCATGCCCCGCGCTTTCAAGCTCTTAAAAAAGGCTTTCCATTGCGAAGCATCCCTTGTGGAATGGGTTTCATGCTCACTGAGGGATACCGAAACGCCTAAAACCTGCCTTTCACCTTGTGGTGTGATCCCAGTAGCAACGAGAACAGGCGCATCTCGCACTTGACCAGCTTCTCGCACTTTTTCATACCGCGCATCCATGTAAAGATATTGGATTTCTCCCAATGGTCTCTCCCGCCATTCTTGCAATACTTCGTCTAGTTGAGCCGTGGCTTGGCTAACTTGTTCAGCCGATACTTCTACCCCACAGAGCTGTTCCGTGATCGCTTTTACCTTCCGGGTAGACACTCCTTGAACGTACATCTCCGCAAGTGTGATCGTGAGCGCTCTTTCACTCCGCAGCCCTTTCTCAAGTGCAGAAGGATAAAATCCGCCTTCTCGCACCTGCGGAACTGCAAAGGTGATCTCGCCCATGCGGGTCTTGACGGTCTTGGGTTTGAAACCGTTGGAGTGTCCTTTGCGATCCTTTGTGCGCTCGTATTGCTCAGCCTGCAAATACTTTGACCTTTCGATCTGCATGGCGTTGTTGATCAGCACTCGCATCAGTTCCGGAATCGCAGCAAGCCCTTTTTCCACTATCTCGTCTGCAAAGGTATAGTCATTTTGGTGAGTCATTTCTAGTCTCCTTGTTTAGTTTTGTTGACCTTAAGGATACTTCTGACTCACCATCTTTTGTTAAGGTTCAGCAATTTACAGAAAAGATGTTACACCAACAATAAAGGAATAAAAAAGCAAACCAAGGGGGCATAGTGCTTGTTTTCATGGAAGTTTTGAGTTGCAGCATCAAAGCAAAGCGGATTTTGCTCAAGAAACCCCAAAAACACTTTATCTCATACACCTTCTAGGAAAAGAAAACATCTTTCGGATAATTGTTAGAATATTAGATGCAATTGCCCTGNNAAGGAACTCTCAAATGACAGTCGAAACCGTCGAAATAATTATACCCAGAATAGAGGCAGCGCAAAGCAAGCAGATTCACCTGAGTAATCTGGAAGCTGAGCTCATTCAGATAACAACTTGCAGCGCCCAAGAGGAAATCGTCAGCATGCTTGAGGCGCTGGATGATGCTTTGCGCAGGTGTGTGCCCAGGAGCTGGAAGAATGTTGGTCGAGAACAGCGCAACCTTGTAATGAAAGTAGGCTATATCAGCTTTCGGCGGCGGGTCTATCGGGACGAAAATGGCAAACGGCGCAAACCGCTGGATGAAGCTTTGAAACTGCGACCTTACCAACGCAATAGTCCTAAGGTGGAGGAGTACACCTACAATATGGCCATCGATAGTTCATACCGTCAGGTAGCGCAATGGTTGAGCGCCATCGTGAAAACTTCCATCAGTGCCAGCAGCGTTGGGCGCATAGTACACATGACTGGTTCCAAGGTTGAGGCCCAAGACAGTGTTTTTCTCTCCCCAGAAGCGGGTCAAATCCTGGCGCATGTGCTCTATGCCGAAGCGGATGGGGTTTGGATTCATTTGCAAGACAAGCACAAGCCCGGGCGTAAGCGCGCCGAAGTCAAGGTTGGCATCATGTACACTGGCAAGAAAGCCATTGGGCCAGATCGTTTTGCCTGTGAAAACAAGGTAGTTTTGACCCAATTGGGCGGCACAAGTGAAGATTGGCGCCTCAAGTGGCGTGAATTAGCCGATAGCACCTATAATTTAGCCGCTACTCAGCTGTTGGTGGTAGGCGGGGATGGGGCTGCTTGGGTCAGGCAGAGCTTTGACTATGTCGGTGGAAAACGAACAGCTCTCTTGGACCGCTTTCATTTGGTACGTGCGGTGCATCAAGCATTCGCTAAGGTGATGGATACCCAGGCTTTGCTGGAAAAGCTCACCCAGGAAGGTTTTGAAGCAGTAGAAGCTGAGTTGAAGGCAGAAATCAAAGGCAAGCCAGACCGCGTGAAGGTATATCAGTATCTGAAGAACAATGCGGACAGTTTGGTGGCATTGAAATATCGATATCCTGCAGACTTACCTTTTTGCACCTTAGGGGCGATTGAAGGCAATGTGGATAAACTCGTGCGTCAACGCATGCGCGGCCGAGGTATGTCCTGGTCGCGTCAGGGGGCAATAGCGATGTTAGCCCTGCTGCGCCACAAACAAGAACTGTATCAGCATGTCTTTCCATTCAGCCAGATCTCTAAGCCAAAGAAGTACAGACACTGTGCCTCAAAGGGAAAAAATGAATATCAACCCTATCAAGCTTCCATTCCAGCGTTCTTTGGCCCAGAGTTTGCGGATCCTACGGTACAATGGCTCAAACACAAACTCATCGAGGATCTCTCACTCTCCTCTGTCTAAAATATGGACATTTGAAACAGTTA
>DICP01000013.1:8885-9969 GCA_002417685.1 Candidatus Mesolinea sp. UBA5823 | reverse complement strand
GGCGCGACTCGAACGCGCAACCGACTGATTCGAAGTCAGGCACTCTATCCATTGAGCTACGGGGGCGTGCCTTAAAATTATACCTGTTTTAGCAATCCGTTGCCGCTAGATTGGCCGTTATAATTAGCCATACCATTATACACAGGAGAAGGCATGACCCAAGATAAATGCATTATCATCCTTTCCGAAAGATCTTCCGGATCAAGTGCCTTGCAAAACTACTTGGTTAAATTTGCTGGCGCCCAGCATGCCAACACGCGCCGGCATTTTGAATACGAAACCCTTTACTGGACCAAGGCCGCATCGATTCTAGGACTACCCCAAATTAAGATGGTAGACAGCCGTGTGCCTTTTAGACCTGAAGAAGCCAGGCAGGATCTTTTGGTGCTCTTGGCTGAGAATGTGCCTGATTTTCAACCACCAGCGGATGACTACGAATGGATTATGCAGGGTTGGAGGCAGCTTTGCCGGCGTTATGCCCCATTATTTGTGGAAAAGTCCCCGCATCATCTGTGTGAATGGTCAGCGCTGGATTTGATTTTCCAGGCTCAGGAAAAGCTCGAGGACGTGGATTTTTTAATCATTGGCTTAGTGCGCAACCCAATAGACACAATTTACTCGCATTTTGAACGCTGGAAATCCATTCCCGCTCTCGTAGAAAAACAATGGATAGTATCGTATCAGAATCTGCTCCGCTTCCGCGATCTGCTCCCGGAGAAAACCATCATCATGCGCTATGAAGATATGGTCAGCCAACCCAAGGTGATGGAACCAATTTTGGGATTTTGTGGTATTTCTGCCAATGAAGCCGCTCCGACTTTTTTTCACGCTCGCTCAGTCCAAAAATGGAAGAAGGACCGATGGTTCGGTTTTACACTCTCACAGGAATGCCGCGAACTAGCGATATACTATGGATATCAGGAAGAGGAGTTGCAAAGCCAGCGTAAATTCTGGGCTCCAGTTTACCACAGGCTGATGCATACTGCTTATCTGCTGGCCCGAAAAGTTCATCCCCTTAAGGTCGATCAAAATCCTACATAGTGCTAATCAAAATTTAACTAGTATTGCGCATAGCATATTGAAT
>DICP01000013.1:0-8803 GCA_002417685.1 Candidatus Mesolinea sp. UBA5823 | reverse complement strand
GCATCTGCAATAGTGTGAATGTAACCATCATCAACTTCATAAGCCCAACCATGCTTATGTGCGACGGTGACATCGGCGGGTACACCAGCCTGTATGAGTACTCCGATCTTATTCAAGGCTAAGTAATCTACCATCAGCTGGCATTCCTCTTGAGTTATCTCCCCATTAAAAGCCAGTGGGAAGGATCCGCCATAATCCTTAGCGCAATAATAGATATCTTCGAGCAGCAAGCCCAAGTCTTGTGGCGTGGTTTGGGCGTAGCGGTCGGGTTCTGTGGAGAAATCTGTACGCTGGTTCGCTGGGGTTTTGTAATCCTGCAGCATAGGCGATCCAGGTGTAAAAAAGCCAGCCCAGTATGTATTTTCGATCCCAAGTAACTTCATGTCCTCAGTAACTTCCATAGGCGCAAAGGTTGGGTCAATGACCGCTTTGGCGAGTGAATCTGTGGAGTCATTATCTGAGCGCTCAATCATTTGCTCCATTAATGTCAGGTCGTTAGGGTCATAAGGTGCGGAGATCCGGCGAAAAGCCGAAACCATCACTGGAATTTTAATAGTGCTCCACGAGGAATAAGCGATATTGACTGGAATTTCTTCTTCATCTATTCGGTTATGGGTAAAATGCAACACTAAGCCATTTTGAAGGTCTTTGAGGTAAAGTTCAACCAAGCCGTCAAAGAGTGAAGTCTCGATAATATCTTTGAGCATAATTTCCAAGACATCAATCGTTGGGCGGGGAGCTTGGGTCTGTTGAATTTCCATCCTTACCACCCGATTTTCGCTGGAGACCAAGGCTTGTTTAATGCGTTGAATCGAAACTTCGTAGTTGATTTCAGTGCCTGGCTGACCTGGATAAAAAGCACTTTCACCAGCCAGCGGCATGGGCGGTAAAGCAGGGCGGTCATAGCGAATGGCAATCTCGTTCTCGAGGAAGTGTTGCATGCGTTGTTCGTCAAATTCCGCTTGCAAGGGAATATCTTGAGAGCTCATTGGCCGATTCCAAAGGTAATTCCAAAAACCAGCCCAAAATGATTGGGCAACGCGCTGTTTATCTGCAGCTGCCAGCATATTTTCTAGCTTGAGCTCAAAGCCAAGGGTTGCTGGACGAACTTGGATGCGTGCATCCTCGTAGAGTAGTTCAATAGGGGCATGATAAACCTGGACCAAACGGTCTGCGGCTTCTTCATAAGTTAGACCGCCAACAGGAACACCGGCAATCTGCATACCTAAAGGGAATCGAGCTCGGAAACTGGCATAACGCACCAACTCCATCGTAGTGAGGAAAAAGGTCATGGTAAGCATGAAGATTGCTGCCCAGCGAATGGGTGGGGTCCGTCGGTTCATAACGTCCTGATTATATAACGAGTTGAAACGAACAAAAATCAGCGTCCAAGGCGGTTGAGGGTGTTGAAAATGTCCAGAACATTAAAAAAATGAATAACTTTGTATTCAAGAAGATCACAATATGTTCATATACTGCAATCTCACCCCTTTGATTCCCCTCACCAGCAGATTGACGCTGAAAAACGAACGGGATTCGGAGCTAGGAGAAGGCTGGGTGAGGGCAGATTGAAATGCTTAACTTTGAAAAATTTGGATGTAATCAATTAACCAATGTTTTTCAACACCCTCGGGCGGTTGATTTTTGACAGTTTATCAAGAGAATGATACACTTTTCTTGATTAATGCGCCGAATAGGCGCTTTTTTATGGAATACACGATGCGATCAATATTTTGGGATGAAAATCTGCAGTGTGTGAAGGTCATTGACCAGAGCTGCTTACCAATTGAATTACGTTATCTTAAACTGCATTCCAGCATGGATGTTGCTGAAGCTATTCAAAAGATGGTTGTACGCGGCGCACCCGCAATCGGCGTATGTGCAGCGTATGGCATAGCGTTAGCTGCCAGAGAAAGCAGCCATTCCGATAAAGATAAACTCAAAGTTTATCTGCATGAGACGGGTCAATTTCTGTTGGCAACACGGCCCACAGCCATCAATTTAACCTGGGCAGTGGAAAACATGCTCTCCTTGGTTGATCAATTTTCCGGCTCGGTCAGTGAGTTACAAGAAGCGCTTTTAAGCAAGGCACAACAGTTGGCTGATGAGGATGTAAACACTAACTTGGCTATCGCTCGGAACGGTGCTGAACTACTTATGGATGAGGATGTGATTATCACCCATTGTAATGCTGGCGCACTTGCTACAGTCGATTACGGCACTGCTTTAGGAGTCATCCGCCTGGCTCACGAACAAGGCAAACGCCTGCATGTCTACGTAGACGAAACGCGCCCGTGTTTGCAAGGTGCCCGCTTGACTGCTTGGGAGCTCACGCAATACGGAATCCCTTACGATATCATCGTGGATGCAGCCGCGGGTTATATGATTCGCTCTGGAAAGGTTGACCGTGTGCTGTTTGGTGCTGATCGTGTTGCTGCGAATGGGGATGTGATTAATAAAGTTGGCACATATATGCTCTCTTTAGCAGCTTATGATAATGGCATTCCTGCTTATGCAGCTTTTCCGATGTCCACAATTGATTTTACCAGCCCGAATGGTGATGCAGTCCCGATAGAAGAGCGTGACCCAGCTGAAGTGCTGGAACTGTCCTTCCAAGGGAAGGCAGTCATGCCCGAAGGAGCTACAGCGCGCAATTATGTCTTCGATATTACTCCGCATCGCTTGCTTTCTGGTTTAATCACCGAAAGCGGCGTGCTATATCCGCCGTTTTTTCGCAGCTTGGCGGTTCTAAAGCATGCAGGGAGGAATTTATGAAAATTATCCTGACCGGTTCGATTGCTTTTGACTATTTGATGCGCTTCCCGGGTTATTTTAAGGACCATATCCTGCCAGAGCATCTGGATAAGATCAGCTTGTCATTCTTGGTGGACGACATGGTGCGTCACTATGGCGGTGTAGGGGCGAATATTGCTTATACGCTGGCATTGTTCGGTGAGCGCCCACTGCTTTTCTCCACTGCTGGGCAAGATTTCCCAGAATATGGACGCAGGTTAGAAGCTTTGGGTGTGGATTGCAGCGGTGTACGCGTTATTGCGGATAAATTTACCGCTTCGTTTTTTGTTAATACTGACCTTGACAACGCGCAGATTGCGTCGTTTTATACTGGCGCGATGGCGGATTCTGCTGATCTCCCGCTGGCTGAGGCACATGGCGAGCCGGATGATTTTGTGGTCAATTCCCCTAGCGACCCGCGTGCCATGCAGCGCTATATCGAAGAAGCTCAGCAGCTTGGACTGCGTTCGATTTTTGACCCCGGACAGCAAATTATCCGTATGGACCATGAAGCGCTTCGGAAGGGTGTTATGAATGCTCACGGCTTGTTTGTGAATGCCTATGAGTTCGAGCTGCTGCAAAAACACTCTGGGCTCTCTGAGGAGCAAATTTTGGCTGCCCCAGCATTTTCGGTAATTACCTTGGGGAAAGAAGGTGCGCGCATTCATACCTCTGAAGAAGATTTCGTCGTCCCGATTATCGAAGAAGCTCCAGTAATCGACCCGACAGGCGTAGGAGATGCCTTCCGTGCGGGCTTTCTTTTTGGTTATATGCATCGTAAGAGCATGCGGGTGTGTGGGGAAATGGGCACAACTGCAGCTGCATACTGTATTACTTGCAATGGGACGCAAAATCACCACTTTACACTCGCGGAATTTATTCACACATACCACCGATACTTTGATGACCACGGTGAGTTAGACGACTTATTGGAATTATGAGGAAATATTGGAGAAAATAAATGGAAAATTATCGTATTAAAGATTTGAATCTTGCTGAAGGTGGAAGGCGCCGTATTGATTGGGCTTCGCGTGAAATGCCCGTTTTAGCCACGATCGAGGAGCGTTTCCGCAAAGAGCGCCCGTTCGAGGGCATTCGCATGTCTGCGTGTATGCACGTGACCACCGAGACAGCCAACCTCATGCGGACTTTGCAGGCTGGCGGTGCGGATCTTGTACTTACCGCTTCTAACCCGCTTTCCACGCAAGATGATGTGGCTGCCGCCTTGGTGTCCCAATACGAAATCCCGGTCTTTGCTGTCAAGGGCGAAGATGATCGCACGTATTATGAAAACCTGCGCGCTGCTATCGAGCACAAACCCCATATCACTATGGATGATGGTGCAGACTTGGTCTCGACGCTCCATCGTGAGTACCGCGAGCTCCTGCCTAATGTTATTGGCGGAACAGAAGAAACCACCACAGGCGTTATCCGCTTGCGGGCTATGGCAGCTGACCGTGCCTTGGAATTCCCTATCATCGCGGTCAATGATGCGATGACAAAACACTTTTTTGACAACCGCTATGGCACTGGTCAATCCACTATTGATGGCATCATTCGGGCGACCAATATCCTGCTGGCTGGTAAGACCTTCGTAGTTGCAGGCTATGGCTGGTGCGGTCGCGGGCTGGCAAACCGGGCGCGCGGCATGGGCGCAAACGTAATTGTGACCGAAGTGGATCCACTCGTGGCGCTTGAGGCAGTAATGGACGGCTTCCGGGTAATGCCGATGAACGAGGCTGCCCCTATTGGGGATATCTTTGTAACCCTCACCGGTGATTTGAATGTGATTGACCGCCACCATTTCGAAATCATGAAAGATGGTGCGCTGGTAGCCAATTCAGGGCATTTCAACGTGGAAATCAACATCCCAGCCTTGGAAGAGATGGCTGTGGCAAAACGTTTGGTACGCCCATTCGTGGAAGCTTATGAATTAGCCGACGGGCGCGTGATTCACCTGCTCGGTGAGGGGCGCTTGATTAATTTAGCAGCTGCTGAAGGGCACCCGGCTTCCGTCATGGACATGTCTTTTGCCAACCAGGCACTTTGTGCAGAGTATTTGGTGAAAAATCGCGCTAACTTCGAGAAGAAAGTTTACGATGTTCCGGAAGCAATAGACCGAGAAATCGCTCGGCTGAAACTCGCTTCTATGAATGTGAACATCGACACTCTAACCGAAGCCCAGGTCAAGTACCTCAACTCCTGGCAGGAAGGCACGTAAATTTAATTAAATCAAAACAGAAAAGCCCCTCAGAAAATTGAGGGGCTTTTTATACCTAATCTTTGGCGATTGCTTTTGCCTTGAATAATTAATGCCTAATCGCTTTGAGGATCAGCAGTAAGATGATGGCGCCGATTAGAGACATTACTAATTCTCCAATCAAACCGGCTGCTGCAATATTCAGCAAGCCAAACACCCAACCACCGATAACACCCCCTAGTATGCCGACTATAATTTTGACGATAAGGGAAACATCAATTCCCTTAACAATGTAGTCAGCTAATGCGCCGACGACTGCTCCAATAAGAATGCTCCATAAAATGTTCATCAAAAACTCCTTTTAGTAATTTGAATTATCAATAACATTAACACTCTGACTAAACCTTAGTTTCATGTGTATTATTACCTTGGTTAGTATCCTAAGCTCTCATTAGATTCCTCGCTATCTCCTTCCCAGCTACCAGAGAGGGTATCTACATTACCCATTGCGCGGATGGTGTTCTCTATTTCCTCCATAATTTCTGGGTTCTCGTTGAGGAAATTTTTGGAAGCTTCGCGTCCTTGCCCTAAGCGCGTATCCTTATANNATATCGCCGGCTTTGGAAATTCCTTCGTTGTACATAATGTCAAACTCCGCTGTGCGGAAAGGCGCAGCGACTTTATTCTTGACCACACGCACGCGCACGCGGTTGCCTACAATTTCCGCGCCAACTTTGATGGATTGCACTCTGCGGATATCCAAACGTACTGAGGCATAAAACTTAAGCGCCATCCCGCCAGTGGTTGTTTCGGGGCTGCCGAACATCACACCAATTTTCTGGCGAAGCTGATTGGTAAAAACCACAGCCGTCTTGGTCTGGTTGATAGCGCCTGAAAGTTTGCGCAGTGCCTGAGACATTAACCTGGCTTGCACGCCCATAGTAGGGTCGCCCATATCGCCTTCGATTTCAGCCCGTGGAACCAGCGCTGCAACGGAGTCAATCACTACTAAGTCCACAGCGCCAGAGCGCACGAGAGTTTCGGCAATTTCTAAAGCTTGCTCTCCGGTATCAGGTTGCGAGATAAGGAGTTCATCAATATTTACACCGCAGCGGGCTGCATACTTAGGGTCCAGTGCATGCTCCATATCAATAAAAGCTGCTGTTCCGCCGCGCTTTTGGCATTCAGCTACGATATGCTGGCAGACCGTGGTCTTGCCGGAAGATTCGGGACCGAAAATCTCAGTTATCCGCCCACGCGGGATTCCGCCAACGCCTAATGCCAAATCTAAGGAGAGCGAGCCGGTAGGGATGACATCCACTTGCATCGAGTGTGCTTCGCCTAAGCGCATAATGCTGCCTTCACCATAGCGTTTGACAATGTCATTAAGAGCGCGGTCTAAAACCGCTTTTTTTGCGTCATTCATGTTCTTGTCCGCGTCGGGATTGGCTTGGTTCGAGGTTGGTTTTTTGGCAGCCATGATTAATTCTCCGTATTGAGTTGAAGATATTTTCTAATCAAATATAGCACAATTGTTCCAAAGGTCAAGTGCTAATCCGTTATTCTGCGGCATTCCATATAAAAACGTTTATCTTTTGCGTGTCCCATCGAGAAAGTCTTCCGCGGTAGGGTACCCTCATTAATGACGGTTTTAAAGAACGCGCTTTTACTTATTGGCGGCAGGTAGAAGCCGGCATTCCCAGGTCTTTGTCCGAGAGTACTGAGCACATCATCGCCATGCACGTAATCGATGCTCGTTTGTGGGTGCTCAGCTAAGTAGGCATCCAAGAAGTTCTGCAGGCTGCCGACTGGCAAATTGTGCTGCGGCTGGGTTAGTTCTATGAGCGTAAAACCCTGCTCTGAAAGCATACCCATTTTTTGGCTTGGTCCACTTTGCTCTAAAACCATTTGCTTGAGCGTTTCAAAATTTGGAAGCGTGCTCAGGTGAATGTTAGGTGTAAAAGCAGTTTGCAGGTCTATAATGAAATTTGGATCTACATTGAATAGCACGCGATGAATTGCTTCAAATTGAATGGCTGGGTCATGCAGGTTTTCGATCTCCACGAGAGCATAGCGTGCTGGGTAATCTAAGCCTACATGTGGCTTAAGTTCCTCCCAAATTGCTTTGGCTGTGGCTAAGGAATGATTGCCATCGCCCACAGCAAAAAGTAAGGGTGCTGTGCCCTCGGGTTGATGATATTTTTGAGCATACGTCTGCGGCGCGATTAAGCTGGCTAAGGCGTGAATAACTGCATCTAAAAGCTGAGGCTGGTCAACCCACCTTCCAGTGAGATGTCCGCTGTCCATCATCAAATCAAAATGATAGCAAATGGGTAAGTCAGCTTTTGCTTCCAGAACCGGGGAAAGGACGGAAAACTCAGGGTCATCATAGAGCACCAAGATATGCGGAAGCTCCAATGGTGCGCCCCGGCGCACATGCATGCGCGGAGGTAAGCGTTCCAGGATGGTGCCTTCGGTAGCACGGATGAGGGTTTGAGAACCTCGGTGATAGTCATATGCCTCCAAGTCCAACGCGAGCATCAGTCCAGTGCGCGTCTTGCCAGAAGCTTCCCGTTCAACCAAAATCATGCCTTGATGCCCTCTCAGGAGACCTGCGGACAAATATTGCTGCATGGCTACCTGCGTCCTCCGGATGCGCTGGTCGACGTCTGGGCTGTTCAGCCAGACCTCAGGCAAAATCATGTGGAGGGTTGAGGGTGCATCCCCGACAAAATCACTCACCTTCTGCCAATATTCAGGCTGCGAGGTAAATTGATCGCAGGCAATCACCGCCCATTTTTGCAGATTAATTTCTGGTATAGGGAGAAGAATCTCAGGGATTCTGACACCGATTTGCTCGGCAACGCTCATGAGGGGAAATCCTTTCTACAAAGAATTTCCCCTATTGTATCAGAAAAAATCTCAGGCGAGAAAACCGATCCCGACCGTGCCGATACCCACATGCGTGCCCAACACGGGGCTTAATTCGCCGCTGAACTCTTCTTTGATGGTAAAGCGTTCATGAGCTGCCTGGCGGAGTTCTTCCATTGCTGGCTGGGCAGCCGCAGAAACAAAACCAACCATTTCAAGCTCGCCCTGTGGACCGGCAATTTCCTCCGTCAGCTCGAGTAAGCGCACATGCGCTTTTTTGGAAGTCCGCACGCGTTCCTTGGCTTCGATGAGGCCGCCGCGGAATTCCAGGATAGGTTTCATATCCAGAGCTGTGCCTAGAAAAGCAGCTGCTGAGTTAATCCTGCCACCTTTCCGCAAGTTTTCCAGCGTTTCCACTGAGAAGTAAATCTTTACGCGGCGGGCAACATCCAGCGCGATTTCACGGCATTCCGGCAAGGAAGCGCCGGCTTTGGCGGCTCGAGCAACTTTCATCAAAATGATGCCTAAACCCACCGAGACTGATTTGGTATCCAGCACTTCGATGCGACCAATCGGAAACTGACCAGCGGCGGCTGAAGCAGAGAGGAATGTCCCCGAAATGCCGGCTGAAAGTGGCAAGGTGATGATGTCGTAACCCTGGTCGATGAGAGGTTGATACACCTCAACAAACGCAGATATGCTTGGTTGAGACGTGCTTGGCAGAGTTTTCGAAGTCGCCAAGCGTTCGTAGAACTCTTTTGTGGTGAGTTCAACCTGGTCGATGTAAGATTTACCATCCCAGTGAATGATAAGGGGAACCGTCTGAATGTTATATTCCTCCATTGCGCCTTCTGGAAGGTTTATGGTACTGTCCGTAATAATTGCAACTTTATTTGCCATTGTTTCACCTCTGAAAAAAGTTTACGTTATGATTAACAC
>DICP01000069.1:1196-3401 GCA_002417685.1 Candidatus Mesolinea sp. UBA5823 | reverse complement strand
TCAGGTACTAAATTTTTTCCACAATTTCCTGCTTAGCCAGCGCCAGGAACTCTTCCACGCTCATCGCGCCCGGGTTCTCGCCGCTGCGCCTTCTTAAGGCCACCTGCCCAGCTTCCATTTCGCGGTCGCCAATCACCAGCATATAAGGCACCTTCGCGTTTTGCGCGTCACGGATTTTGGCGTTCATGCGCTCGGCGCGCGCATCCACGCTGACGCGCAAGCCTGCCTGCTTGAAGCGCTTAGCGAGCTCGTAGGCATAATCTAAGTGCCGGTCGGCAATCGGGATGAGCATGGCTTGCTTAGGCGCCAGCCACACCGGGAAAGCCCCGCCATAATGCTCGATGAGGATGCCAAAAAAGCGTTCCATACTGCCCAAAAGCGCACGGTGGATCATGTAGGGGCGGTGTGGCTGGCCATCCTCTCCAATATATTCCATGCCAAAGCGCTCCGGCAGGTTGAAATCGAACTGAATGGTCGAAAGCTGCCACTCGCGCCCCAAGGCGTCTTTGATCTTTAGGTCGATCTTAGGCCCATAGAACGCACCGCCGCCAGCATCCAGCTCATAGGGTAAACCAGCGCGCTTGAGCGCCTCCTCCAGCGCCTGTTCGGCATCTGCCCAGAGAGCTGGGTCACCCACGGATTTCTGCGGCATTGTGCTCAGGTAAGCGCTGACTTCGCTGAAGCCGAAGGCGCGCAGCACACTCAGGCTGAAGCTTAGAATGAAGTCGATCTCTGCGGGCATTTGGTCCGGCCGGCAGAAGTGATGCGCATCGTCCTGGGTGAAGCCACGCACACGCATCAGCCCGTGCAGCACGCCTGAGCGTTCGTAGCGATAGACTGTGCCCTTCTCGGCATAGCGGATGGGCAGGTCCCGGTAGGAACGCATCGCACTTTTGTAAATTTGGATGTGGAAGGGGCAGTTCATCGGCTTGATATAGTATTCCTGATCCTCAATCACAATGGGGGAATACATGTTTTCCTTGTAGAAACCTAAATGCCCGCTGGTTTCCCACAAGTTCGACCGCCCAATATGCGGCGTATAGACGAAGTCATAGCCGTTGGCGATGTGCTCATCATCCCAGTAGCGTTCAATTTCATGGCGGATCATGGCGCCGTTGGGGTGCCAGAGGATCAGTCCTTGCCCAACCTCGTCATTTTGGCTGAAGAGGTCCAGCTCCTTGCCCAGTTTGCGGTGGTCACGCTTGCGGGCTTCTTCCATCTTCCAAAGGTACCCGTCTAGCTGCTCTTTGGTTTCGAAGGCGGTGCCGTAAATGCGCTGGAGCATAGGGCGCTTTTCATCACCGCGCCAGTACGCACCTGCCACGTTGAGCAGTTTGACGGCATCAGGATTGATTTCGCGCGTATTCTGCACATGCGGCCCACGGCAAAGGTCAGTGAAATGACCAGACGTGTAGATCGTAATCGGGATGCGCTCGTCCGTCGGATTGCCGTCCTCGTCCAGCCCGCCCTGTTCCAACCCTCCGATCAGCTCTAACTTATAGGGCTGATCCTTGAAGAGCTCCTTAGCCTGCTGGGCGGTGATTTCCTGGCGCACGAAAGCCTGACCCTCGCAGATAAGCTCCTTCATGCGCGCTTCGATTTCGGTCAGGTCCTCTGGCGTCAGGCTGCGCGGAAGGTCGAAGTCATAGTAAAAACCATCCTCGATGGCGGGTCCTATAGCTACCTTGGCAGTCGGGAATTTCTCCAGCACCGCTTCAGCCATAATGTGCGACGTGGAATGCCGGATGCGGTAAAGCTGCGAGTGTTCATATTCTTCTTGTTTAGACATCAAAGCCTCCTTAATATTAAATAAAAAAGACCTTGCGCCCTGGGGCGAGAGGTCTCTCACGCGGTTCCACCCAGATTACCCTTGTGGGTATCTCGTGATGCCGATAACGGGGCTGCCGTTTGCCTTAGTGGGGCTTACACCGGTTCAGGCTCAAGCTGGCGGGTGGTTTTGGGCAGAGGCTGCCGGCGCATTTGCACTTGGTAGCGCCTCTCTGGGGTTGGAGCTCTGCTTACTCGTCCCGCGTCAATGCTTATTAAATTGCGCTTATCTTACCCGGTTTGCGGCAGATGCGCAAGGGAAAAAGGGATACTATTTAGGTGATAAGTCCTATTTTTGTGAAGTAAATTGATTTTGATAACTATCTTATACCCAGATTCTACGTCGCCGAATCAGTGTGAAGGAAAGGCACTTTTAGA
>DICP01000069.1:0-1158 GCA_002417685.1 Candidatus Mesolinea sp. UBA5823 | reverse complement strand
CTTTTAGAAAACAGCCCCTTTTTTACCTCAAAGAAAGGCTGTTTTGGGCGATTTTTCATCCGTTTTGAACCTAAATGGACACTTTTTGACCTATTCTTAAGATGTTCAAACAAATGTTTTTAGGTTCGAACTTTCACCCATTTAGAGACATATATAAAAAATGCAGGGCATAATCATCGGTCTCCATAATCCCATTCTGTTTTTTTTATTTAACCAACAGAGTGAAAAAATGAGAATATTGCAAGACCCCTTGTTGAAAGGGTTAGGTTATCCTTTATTCAGTGAATCGCCGCTAATTATTTAGTTCACTTTAACCGTTTATGTGAACAGAAAGAAGAAACAGCCAAAAGTTTCACCGGGTTGGGTGAAAATGGTGTAAAATTGTTGTTGACATGGAATTTCGATGCAAAAAAAATTAACTACAAATACTTTTTGTGGTAAAAATTTTTTAAACATTTCAGGGTGAAATTTTTGGTTTTTCACCTAGCAGTTAAAAGTCCAATCACTTTTTACTTTAGATTCACAATCAAATACGGACATTAGTAAAGGATAATAATGAAAAAATCACTGCAGGAATCACATTTGTCAATCCCCAAAGTAAATCTGTCCAAGGTAAGCCGAATGGTAATCACAGTCATCCTAATGATGGGTATTTGCCTTTCGGCTGCCTCACCAATCACTCCTGTCTCATCCAAAGACCTGGGATTTGAGTCCAACAGTCAATTAAATGAGACAGTCAATGTTTGCGACTCCCCCATTATCAGTTCCAATACAACCTGGAGCGCGAGTAATGTGTACCAAGTGCCAAACTGTGTCGTCACGGTTAATGCTGACGTGACCTTAACAATCGAAGCTGGGACAGTGGTGCAGTTTGGCGGTGGCACATCGGGGATGATCATTTCCGGAACTTTGACTGCTATTGGTGCTGATACTTCACCTGTCGTTTTTACCAGCATAAACGACAATTCTGACACTGGCGGCTTAGATACAGCCATTCCGGGTGATTGGTGGGGCATCGTCATGCGTGAAGACAGCAGCGCCACATTCGACTATGCCCACATCCGCTATGCCGGCTCAGATGCTTGCGTACACACTTTTAAGGATCCAGTTTATAACATTTGTTATAACCGTTCCCAACTGGATGTTCGTAATGCCAGC
>DICP01000037.1:1720-4317 GCA_002417685.1 Candidatus Mesolinea sp. UBA5823 | reverse complement strand
ATGGCTAAAGCGCTCATCGCTGAAGTGGAAGATCAGCCGGTTGGCGGGCTGGTGCTGTTTTATTTTGCCGGCGTTTCGCGGTATATGTTCGGCATGTCTACGGAGAAAGCCCGCGAGCGCATGCCCAATTACTTGCTGCAATGGGAGGCTATGCGTCTTTCCAAAGCTCTGGGCTGTCACACCTATGATATGTGGGGCGCACCGGATGTCTTCACTGAATCGGACCCGCTGTGGGGCGTTTACCGCTTTAAAGAAGGATTCAACGGTCAGGTAGTGCGCCACTTAGGCGCCTGGGATTACACTAGCCGGCCGGGGCTGTACCGGCTCTACACGCGCACGTTGCCTAAAATCTTGGATGTGATGCGCACCCGCGGAAAAACTGCCACGCAAAGGAGGCTCTCGAATGACTGAGCGAATAGTTTTGGCACATTTACCCACCCCGATCGAACCGCTACCCAGGCTGACGAAGCTCCTGCAAGGACCGCGGCTTTTCATTAAGCGCGACGACCTGACCGGATTAGGCTTAGGCGGCAATAAAACCCGCAAGTTAGAATATCTGGCAGCAGATGCTCTCGCGCAAGGCTGCCGAACGCTGATCACAACTGGTGCGGTGCAATCCAATCATTGCCGGCAGGTCGCTGCCGCTGCCGCACGCTTGGGCTTGGGCTGCATCCTCGTCTTGGCTGGAGAAGACCCTGGCAGCCGGCAGGGCAACCTGCTGCTGGACGAGCTCAGCGGAGCAAAACTGGTTTTTGTTTCCAAAGAAGAGCGCGACCAGCGCCTGCAGCAAGTTTTTACCCACGCCGTGGAAGATGGCATGCAGCCTTACCTCATTCCTTACGGCGGCTCCAACCCCATAGGAGTGCAAGGCTACATCCAAGCCATGCAGGAGCTCCAAGATCAGAATCTGCAACCAGATTGGATCGTTTTGGCAAGTTCTAGCGGTGGCACACAAGCCGGTTTGATCCTGGGAGCTCAGCAAACTGGGTTCTCGGGCCGAATCCTGGGCATCAGCGTGGATAAATCAGAAGAGGAACTCGAATCACTGATTGCCAAGTTGGCTTGTCAGACGGCAGCGTGGTTGGACATTGATAAAAAGATTGAGTCGGAAGATGTTTTGGTTAATGATGCCTATTGCCGGGCGGGCTATGGCGTCCTCCAGCCGGCAGAGACAGAAGCTATCCGCCTGTTTGCCCGCACCGAAGGCATCCTGCTGGACCCGGTCTACACGGGCCGCGCGGCGGCGGGGCTCATTGACCTCATTCGCAAAGGCTTTTTTAGCCCTGATGAAACTGTGCTCTTCTGGCATACCGGCGGGATCCCAGCGCTCTTTGCTGAGCCCTATGCCAGCGCTTTGCTCGGCTAAACTGGCGAGAGCCATGTTTTGATGGTTTGAACTCGGATTTTTAGGTAGGTTTACCCATCTCGGCCTAAAAATACTTTTCACCGCACGTGTATAATTCCGACCAGGTGCTGCGCATGGATATCCGCTCGACTGTTATTACCCTCACCATTCTGGCTGTAATTGCTGCCATTTGGACCGCGGTGCGAGCTTCCCGCGCCATCCAAAAAGGCAAGCGCATGCCCTTTTATTTCAAGCGCCGCAAGCTCTACGACCAAGCGGCTGGTCTGATCCTGACAGCCTTAGCATTAGGCGCATTTGCCTACTTCAACTTCCGCTTTGGCGAGGGTATTGCCTACCGTTACTTCCCACCCTCGCTCACCCCTTCCCTCACGCCTACCATTACCCTCACGCCAACCATTACACTGACCCCTACCATCACGCTCACCCCCACAATCACTAACACTCCTTCGGTTACCAATACCCCTTCCGTCCCACAGGCGATTGCCACCCAGTTCGACTCGTTTGTGACTCCGAACCCTAATGCTGTGTTTAGCCCCATTGTGTTTGCCACCGAGATCGATGAGAATTTTCAGCCGGTGAACCCGGCGGTGGAGTTCAGCAATCCACTGACCAAGATTTACGGGACGTATAGCTATAACTTTATGGATAATGGCGTGCAATGGACCGAGCTATGGTACCGCGGTGAGACTTTACTCAAAGCTACAACTGGCCATTGGGAAGGTGGCACCGGTGGCTATGGGGTGTTGGCGTTAGAGCTGCCAGCCGAAGAATGGCTGCCTGGCGAATATCAGGTGCAATGTTTTGTAGGCAGCCAGTGGATCCTTTCGGGCTATTTCACCGTGGTGGGAAACCCGCCGACTGCCACCTTCACCCCCAGCCCGACCTTTACACTCACGCCCACTCCCACATCAACCCCAACGCGAACAGCGACTCCCACACGCACGCCTATCCCCAGCAATACGCCCAAACCTTCCGCCACGCCTCAGCCTTAAATAAAAGGCCGGCGCAGCAGGCTGGCATAGAGGTCACTCCCAGGTTAAATATAGCGCCATTCCTGGATGCCTTCCGGGATCTGGGCAGCGATTTGAGCTGCCACCGCGGCGTTATTGCGCAGCAGTGCTAAGTTGGCTTTTAGGCTTTCGCCGCCGCTGAGCGCGTTCAACTTAGCCAGCAGGTATGGTGTAAGGGCACTGCCACGCACACCCTCAGCTTCAGCTTGCTGCAAGGCTTG
>DICP01000037.1:0-1682 GCA_002417685.1 Candidatus Mesolinea sp. UBA5823 | reverse complement strand
AGTTTCCAATGCGCACGGGCGATTTCCGCCACTTCCTGGGGGCTCTCAGCGCGCAACGGCACCTTGAGTCCGCTTTGGGCAGAGTAAAATGCCGGGAATTCATCCGTCTGGTAGCCGATGACCGGGATGCCCAAGGTCTCCAGCACCTCAAGCGTGGCGGGCAGGTCCAAAATGGCTTTGGCGCCAGAGCACACTACCACGAGCGGACTTTTATACAATTGCAGCATGTCTGCGGAGATATCGTAAGCTGGAGCACGATGTACCCCGCCGATCCCGCCGGTGGCCAGCACTTTGATGCCGGCGCGCTCCGCAGCATAGAGCGTGGCCGATACCGTGGTTCCACCGTTCCATTTGTGCGCCACAGCAGCGCCCAAGTCGCGCAGGCTAAGTTTGTGCGGGTCGCGCGCTTCTGCTAAGCTTTCCAGCTGGCTGCTGCTCAAGCCCACGCGCAATTGGCCTTCCTGCACGGCGACCGTAGCCGGGAAGGCGCCATTATGCTTGACTGCGTCTTCCATGGCGCGGGCGATGGTGAGATTTTCTGGCCAAGGGATGCCGTGGGTGATCAGCGCTGATTCCAGGGCGACGAGCGGCTTGCCGTTGCGCTTGGCGCGCTCCACGTCATCCGAAATGCGAAAGTCCGGTGCCGGTTTTTTACCAAAGTTGAAAAGTCCACGTTTATTTTCCATGGGGTTAATTTTACCTGAAACTAAGAAGATAGAAGTGTTTTTCCTTCTTTTTATTAATCCTTGTTCTTGCATGGTACTCTACGGGTAGGCTGCGCACTCAGGGAGACCGGCGAGAACAGATAATTCTTAGTTCTTTCGTGGTACTCTACGCGTAAGCTGCGCACTCTCCTGACCACGAAAGGCAGTTGACCTTTAGGTCTCAAAAAGATGAAAATCAAGGTGGAGACCTACGCTCAAATTACTCGCTGGTCCTTACAGGAGGCTCTGCACTGAGGACACCAGCGAGAACTAAGCTCTGTACACTATGGGCTCGCTATGTACTTGGTAAACCGGCGAGAATAGGAGAGTTTTTGCTTTGCCCACATTCTTCCCCTTCTTACCGGTTACAATAGAGCCACACAAGCACAGATAAGAGGAATTTTTTCATGGAATATAACAACCATACACCCGTCACAAAGCATTGGAATGTCGCGGCGCCCATCCCGCCTGAAATCGACCAAGAATTGGCGGATTTCCCGCCCTTGCTGCGGCAGCTGCTCTACAACCGCGGCGTGAGGGATGCCGAGACTGCGCTAGCGTTCCTCTCCGCCAGCGCGCTAGAGGCAACAGACCCGTTCCTCATCCGCGATATGACCCAGGCTGTGGAATTGCTACATGCAGCAATTGCAAATAGCTTGCCCATCGCCATTTATGGCGATTACGACGTGGACGGGGTTACCTCATCGGCGCTGCTCTATGAGCTGCTCCATAAGTTAGGAGCAAGTCCGCGCATTTACATCCCCAACCGCTTCGATGAGGGTTACGGGCTCAACCTGGACGCGGTCGAGCAGCTGGCTAGCGAAGGCGTCGGGCTGATTATCACAGTCGACTGCGGCATCCGCTCGGTGGAGGAAATAGCCTTAGCGCGCCGCTTGGGTATGCAGGTGATCCTCACCGACCACCACCAACCGGGTGAAGTGCTTCCGCCGGCGGATGCCATCCTCAACGTGCATCAGC
>DICP01000017.1:937-3231 GCA_002417685.1 Candidatus Mesolinea sp. UBA5823 | reverse complement strand
AGGGTAAAGTACCCGTAGGGTATAATCATACCTAGCTATGACCTTGAACGCAAACTCCACCACTGGAAAGCCAGCCGGAAAGCTCTATGTGGTGGCTACTCCAATCGGAAACGCCGGCGATATAACCACACGCGCTATAGAAACCCTGGCTCATGCAGACGTGATCCTGTGTGAGGAGCATAGAAATGGCTCGCGCTTGCTCAAAAGCCTTGGCATCGCAAAGCCTTTGTTGGAGCTCAACGAACACAACGAAGCAGAGCAGATTCAGGAAGTTCTACTGATGCTTGCCCAAGGTCAATCTTTAGCGTTGATTTCCGATTGCGGCACACCAGTCTTCTCTGATCCGGGTAAAAAACTCCTCCAGCTGCTTTATGAGATGAATATTGCGGTCACGCCGCTGCCTGGTGCTTCCTCATTGATGGCTGCACTTTCAGTGTGCCCATTTGACCTGGAAGAATTCCTCTTTATCGGATTCTTGCCGGTCAAAATAGACCAGCGCCGGAAAAAGCTTTCTCAATTGAAATATGCCGATTATCCGCTCGTGTTGATGGATACACCTTATCGAATGCAAAGATTGCTTGAGGAAGTTCAACAGTCTTTTGGTAAAAAGCAAAATATTTTCTTAGCTTGCGATTTAACCATGCCAGAAGAGCATCTCTACCTTGGTCCGGTCGATGAAATCCTTACGAGGATCCAAAACCGCAAAGCTGAATTTATATTGATTCTTGACCGTCCGCAGAAAAAGCCGTTTTAACTCTATGAACACTCTCCAAGTTCGGCAACATACATTGCCTTTACCAGCTTTTTTACCCGATGCAACTTTCGGCTATGTGCGCAGCCTAACGAGTACCGACTTACTTGAAGCTGGCGTGCAAGCAGTGATGATGAACGCCTTCCACCTGATGCAGAAACCAGGTTCTTCAGTAATTCAAGCCATGGGCGGGTTGCACCGTTTTTCTGGCTGGAATGGCTTGATTATGACCGATTCCGGAGGTTTTCAAGCTTATTCTCTCATCCGTCAAAACCCAAAGTTTGGTAGCCTGAACGAAAATGGAATCATCTTTCGACCAGAAGGCTCTAACCGCAAGTTGATCCTCACGCCAGAGAAAAGCATTCAGCTGCAACTGAGTTTTGGCGCTGATGTGCTCTTCTGCTTAGATGATTGCACACATGTGGATGCTCCCTTTGAAGAGCAGCAGCTCTCCGTGCAGCGCACGATAGCCTGGGCAAAGCGCTGCAAAGATACGTTTGAAAAACAATTAGCCGCGCGGCAGATATCCCCTGAAAACCGACCATTACTCTTTGCGGTGATTCAAGGTGGTGGTTACCCCGAGCTGCGCAAACGCTGCGCTGAAGCCCTGCTCGAGATTGGCTTCGACGGTTTTGGCTTCGGCGGCTGGCCGCTGGATGACCAATCACAGCTACTGACAGATATCCTGGCTTATACTCGCGAGCTCATTCCTAATCAGTATCCGATTCATGCGCTTGGCATTGGCCATCCTCTCAACGTTTCCACCTGTTATCACTTAGGCTATGCGCTATTCGATTGCGCTATGCCAACCCGCGATGCCCGCCATGGACGCTTGTATGCACTCAGCACCGCAGGAGCAATTCCTGACGCCGGTTCAGACTGGTTCCGCTTTGTTTACATCGGTGACGACATTTATATGCGCAGTTCTGAGCCAATTTCGCCAGGCTGCGACTGCCCAACATGTCAGCACTATAGTTTGGCGTATCTAAACCATTTGTACCGTATGAAAGATGCTTCTTACCAGCGCCTTGCCAGCCAGCACAACTTGCGCTTTATGACCCAGCTGATGGAGACCTTGCGAAATGGATGAGATTAATCCAGAAGAGCTCACCCAACTAATTGCAAGTGTGCAGAAATCCCCAAAGTATGCACAAATTGCTCCAAGCCTGGTCGAACGCATTGCCCGAGAGGAGCTACAGAAGCGGTCCAATTTTGCAGAAAGTGTCAAAGCAGTGCGCAGCCGATTACACCAGCTGACGGGTGCATACCTTCCTGCAAAGGTGGACTACGCGCAGTGGAGCGCACTTTTTAGGGATCCAGCCCAAGATAAACATGAGCTTTGCCAGCGCATACTGCGCCTGCATGCCTCCACCGCTGAACGTTTGCCCTTCTTGGAGAACTTTTATGCCACATGCTTGGCAAGCATCAGCCCTGTGCATTCTGTTTTGGATCTGGCGTGTGGCTTGAACCCCTTGGCACTGCCTTGGATGCCTCTCGCAGAAGATTGCACCTACTTAGCCTGTGACGTCCTTCAGCCGATGAT
>DICP01000017.1:0-896 GCA_002417685.1 Candidatus Mesolinea sp. UBA5823 | reverse complement strand
GTACAAGTGGCATTCTTCTTGAAGACATTTCCGCTGCTGGATCAAATCGAGAAAACCCTCAGCCGTCGTTTGCTCGAAGGTATTCACGCTGAGCATATTCTGGTTTCTTATCCAGCTAAGAGTTTAGGCGGAAGATCAAAGGGCATGCCAGCTAACTACACTACCGCTTTTTACCGTCTGATAGAAGGATTAAACTTCAAAGTTGAGGCTTTCACCTTCCCCACTGAAATTGCTTTCCTGCTTTCACGGTGAAGTATGGATCATGCTGAATTTGAAGACATTATTGAGCATACACGCAAGTCACGCAAATATCGCGAGCTTAATTTACCGGAGGAGACGTTGCAAGACATGCTCACAGCTGAAGCTGCCTCAGGCGGCAGTAAGGCAGAAGTTATCCAACGTTTTCGTAAAAAGCTGCATAACGTTATCGCCCCCTATTTAGAAAATATTGACTATGCGCAGGAAACGGAAAGGATGAAGGCATGCTTTCAGGTAAATCCCACACAAGACCAAGTGAAAGCCTGGGCACTCAGCGTAATGCAAAAGCATGCTTCTACCCGTGAACGCCTACCCAATATCGAGGCTTTCTGCCATTGCTTGCGCGGGCATATCAACACGCCCAATCGCATCCTCGATCTGGCTTGCGCGCTGGACCCATTGCTCCTGCCTTGGTTAGATTTCCCAAATGAAACAGAATTCCTGGCTTATGATATTCACCAACCTCGGTTAGATTTCCTCAACGCATTTTTTGCTCGCGCCTACCCCTCGGCGCATGCCATCCAACAAGATATTCTCGTCAATCCGCCATCTCAGCCGGCAGATTGTGCTTTTTTCTTTAAGGAAGCTCATCGTTTCGAAAAACGTTCTCCCGGTTGCAATCGAAGCTTTTTCCAAGC
>DICP01000041.1:3740-4747 GCA_002417685.1 Candidatus Mesolinea sp. UBA5823 | reverse complement strand
GTTTGCAGTTTATGAACATATTGTGGTCTTCGTGAATATAAAGTCATTCATTTTTTATTGTTCTGGACATTTTCAACACCCTCAATCACTATTTTGTGGTACCCTATGATTAGTGCTGATAACATGCCTAAGATAAACTTCAATGAATTGTTGTCAACATCCTGCGCAATCCAATTCCAGTAAAAGCGTGCAATCATAGGAGGTTTTAATGCTGCAAGAAAAGAACATCGCGATTATCGGCCCAGGTGTGATGGGGAAAACANNTGGCTGGTCCAAACATTGACCGGTTAAACCAGCTGGCTTCAGAGCTTGGTGTGCGAACATTTTCCGACAACCAAGCCGCAGCCAATGCCGCAGATATCGTTATCCTAGCAGTGAAACCTCAGCGCCTGGATGAAGCCACCCAAACCTTAAAGGGCAATTTATCTTCGGGGAAACTGGTGATTTCTATCCTCGCCGGCGTGCCAATTTCCGTGCTGGAACAGAAGTTAGCCACACGCTGCATCGTGCGCGCCATGCCCAATACGCCTGCCCGCATAGGTTTAGGAATCACGGTGTGGACTAAAGCTGCAGATGTCGATGAGGCGCAACAGCAAATGGCCGCTCAAATTATGCGCACCTTTGGTGAGGAGATTTTTGTGGCTGATGAAGCCTATCTGGATATGGCTACGGCACTCTCAGGCACCGGTCCAGCTTATGTATTCTTATTTATGGAAGCAATGATCGACGCTGGCGTCCACATGGGCTTCCCACGGCGCATCGCGGAGCAGCTGGTAGTGCAAACCTTGCGGGGAAGTACAGAGTTTTACGTGCAGAGCCATGGGCATCCTGCGGAATTGCGGGATGACGTCACCTCGCCCGGAGGTACCTCCGCGGAGGCGCTGTACTACCTTGAGAAAGCTGGCTTTCGCACGGCGATCTCGCGCGCGATATGGGCAGCTTACCAGCGCGGTATTGAGCTGGGCAAGGGTATTAGCAAGCGAACTTTGGAAGAATAGTGGGTATTC
>DICP01000041.1:0-3689 GCA_002417685.1 Candidatus Mesolinea sp. UBA5823 | reverse complement strand
AGACTGTCTACATCTCCCAGAAGCCGCCCCAGGGGACACGAAAACTGCTTATCACCAAAATGACGCCTAAGAGAATATAAAAAATGATCATCGCCGTGCGGCTGGCTTTGGAAAGTTTTATATCACTCAGATCGCGTTCAATCAACAACGTCCCGAATCCGACCAGCAGTAAGACCACGTTGGCATACAGCACCTCCAGCCCCGTTGTTGGCATCCCTTCCCCGCGAATGGCAGGCACAATATACCAAAGGAAGGTAGCAAGGGAGACAATCCAGACCGAAAGCAGGCGTGAATCTAAAAATTGCAGCCTCTGTTCAGGTTGGACTCGACGAACGAGATATTCCACCAGGCTCACAAAGGTGTAGGCAAAGTAGGACATTTTGATATGCTGTGCAACGACTTCACTTGTGCCAGAAAAAACAGCTAAAAAAGGCGAAGGAAAGAAATCATAGGCAAAATGCAAGGCAATAAAGGCGAGCCAAAAGGCTAATAGCTTCTGTAAAACAGGCTTAAGGGAATGATCGTTCATATAATTCTCCTCGATGAAAAGTATCTAATTTTACTCATTCGCAGCTAAATTGTAATAATCACCAATAGGTTTGTATGACCTGCTAAGCTAAGCTTACATTCTGTCTGTCTCATAAGTGCGTAACATAGCTGACGGAGTGGCACAGGGAACCCGGCTCTCGCAGCGACAATTTTGTCCAGCCTGCAAGCAAAATTCTACGAGATTTTGTATATAATTATAATTTGCACTGCTCTAATAGAACAAATATACCATTTTAGAAGGATTTTATGCCTCAAGAAAACCTGCGTGTCATCGGCGCACGCGAACATAACCTCAAAAACATTACCGTTGAGATCCCGCGCGACAAACTTGTTGTGCTCACTGGACTCTCCGGTTCCGGTAAGTCTTCCTTGGCGTTCGATACTATCTTTGCCGAGGGCCAGCGCCGTTATGTGGAGTCGCTTTCTTCCTATGCCCGCCAATTCCTCGGACAAATGAACAAACCGGATGTGGACGCCATCGAAGGGCTCTCGCCGGCGGTTTCCATCGACCAAAAAGGCACCACGCACAACCCACGCTCAACCGTGGGCACGGTTACCGAGATTTATGACTACTTGCGTTTGCTCTTTGCCCGCGTGGGCATCCCGCACTGCCCTGTTTGCGGACGGCCGGTACAAAAGCAATCCGCNNTCCCCGGTGGTGCGTGAGCGCAAGGGCACTTACCAAGCGGTCTTCGATGACATCAGCAAGTCCGGTTTTGCGCGCGCACGCGTGGATGGTAATGTCTTTAGCTTAGATGAAGAAATCAAGCTGGACAGATACAAAAAGCACACCATCGAGGCAGTCGTCGACCGTGTGGTCATCTCCCACCCCGAAAACGAGGCAGATGAGAAAGCCCAACGCTCACGCCTAACTGACTCCGTCGAGACGGCGCTGCGCTATGGGGATGGATACGTGACGGTGCAAAACCTGAGCAGCGATCCACCCGAAGATATCCAATTTTCGGAGAACTTAGCCTGCCCGGAACATGGCTCCATCCTAATCGAAATCGAGCCGCGTACGTTTTCCTTCAACACGCCCCACGGTGCCTGCCCCACCTGCCAAGGCTTGGGTACTATGCAGGAAATCGACCCGGATTTGCTTATCCCCGATAAGAGCGTCTCGCTGCGGGATGGCGCCATCGCAGCGCTGGAATGGTCTGGCCAGCGCGAGGAAGGTGGCTACTACTGGCAGATGCTCGAATCCCTGGCTAAAAGTGCCCATATCGACCTGGACCAGCCCGTCAGCAAGCTGACCAAAGCTCAGCTGAACCTCGTACTCTACGGCACGCAGGGCAAAGAAATCCCAGTGGAGTACACGCGGCATAACGGCCACGAGTCAGTCTTCTACACCCCTTTTGAAGGCGTGATCAACAACCTGCAGCGCCGCTACCGCGAGACCCAATCTGAATATATCCGCATGCGCATTGCCGAATTTATGGGCGAAAAGCCCTGCCCCGAGTGCGGCGGTAAGCGCCTGCGCAAGGAAGCTTTAGCCGTCACCGTGGATGGCTTCAACATCATCGACGTAACCGAATGGCCCGTCAATAAAACACTCACCTGGATCAACCGGCTGGCTTCCTCCACCGATTCACCGCTCACCACGCGCGAAAAAGCCATCGCGGAGCGTATCTTCAAGGAGATTACCTCGCGCTTAGGCTTCTTAGTGGATGTGGGGCTGGACTATCTCACTTTGCAGCGCTCCGCAAGCACGCTTTCCGGCGGCGAGGCGCAGCGCATCCGGCTTGCCACGCAGGTTGGCTCGCGCCTGATGGGTGTGCTCTACGTGCTGGATGAACCTTCCATCGGCCTGCACCCGCGCGATACGCGCCGCCTGCTCAAGACGTTGGAGGGCTTGCGCGACTTGGGCAACACCGTCCTGGTGGTAGAGCACGATGACGAAACTATCCGCAGCGCTGACTGGGTAGTCGATCTTGGCCCCGGCGCCGGCGAGCACGGCGGGCAGGTGATTGCCCAGGGCACGCCCGAGCAAATCCAGCAGGTGCCCGAGAGCCTGACCGGTGCGTACCTCTCTGGCCGGCTGGTCGTCCCTGTCCCCGAACAGCGCCGCCCGGGTAACGGCAAATACCTGCGCATCATCGGCGCGGCTGCCAATAACCTTAAGAACCTCACGGTAGATATCCCCTTGGGCAAGTTCGTTTGCATCACGGGCGTCTCGGGTTCGGGCAAGTCCACCTTGCTGGTGGATGTGCTCTATAACGCTCTAGCCCGTCAGCTGATGGGCGCGCACACCCAAGCCGGCGCTTACCAGCGCATCGAGGGCACCGAAAACCTGGATAAGATCATCAACATCGATCAATCCCCCATCGGGCGCACGCCGCGCTCGAACCCCGCCACCTACACGGGCGCCTTCGATGATATCCGCGACCTGTTTGCCAGCATGCCAGAAGCCAAAATGCGCGGCTATACCAAAGGGCGCTTTTCCTTCAACGTGAAAGGCGGGCGCTGCGAAGCTTGCCAGGGGCAGGGCGAGCTGCGCATCGAGATGCAATTCCTGCCGGATGTCTACGTCCCCTGCGAGGTGTGCCACGGCAAGCGCTACAACCACGAAACCCTGCAAGTGCGCTTCAAGGACCTCAACATCGCGGATGTGCTCGACCTGACGGTGGATCAAGCCCTGGAGCTTTTCTCTGCCTTTCCGCGCATTACCCGCCGGCTGGAAACGCTGCAAGCCGTGGGTTTGGGCTATATCCGCTTAGGTCAATCGGCGCCCACGCTCTCCGGCGGTGAGGCACAGCGCGTCAAGCTCGCCAAGGAGCTCTCGCGGCGCGCCACGGGCAGCACACTGTATGTGCTGGATGAGCCTTCGGTGGGCTTGCATGCCGCCGATGTGCACCGCCTGATTGAGGTGCTGCAATCGCTGGTGGATGCCGGCAATACGGTGGTGGTCATCGAGCACAACCTGGATATCATTAAAGTAGCCGATTGGATCATCGACCTGGGCCCTGAGGGGGGCGAAAAGGGCGGCGAACTGGTGGCGGAGGGCACCCCCGAGCAGCTCTGCGGCAGCCCGGCTTCGTATACGGGCCAATACCTGCAGAAGTACGTCCGCCAGGTGCATCAACGCGAGTGCGTGTAAGGCGCGTGAAAGCCGCGAGGTATTTGACCGCAGGTCTCCCTTA
>DICP01000009.1:23178-26314 GCA_002417685.1 Candidatus Mesolinea sp. UBA5823 | reverse complement strand
GTTCGAATCCCTCTGGGTCCACAAGAAGAGCACCTGTAAAGGTGCTTTTGTTTTTCAGAGCGCGTTTCTCGAGTAAAATTTCCGCACACATCATTGATAGAGGTTCTAATGCACATCCGCCTGATGACCGCTGCCGACTACCCCCAGGTTTATGCGCTCTGGTGCAGCACACCTGGCATGGGCTTGAATAACCTGGATGACTCTGAGGAGGGCATCACCCGCTACCTGCAGCGCAACCCAACCACTTGCTTTGTCGCCGAGGAGGCTGGCGCGCTCATCGGCACGATCCTCAGCGGGCATGACGGCCGGCGTGCGTTCATCTATCACTTAGCCGTGGCTGCACCCTACCGCCGGCAGGGCATCGGCAAGGCATTGGTAGAGGCTGCCCTGGAAGCCTTGCGCGCGGAGGGTATCCATAAAGCCGCGTTGGTGGTGATGGCAAATAACACCGCCGGCAACGCCTTTTGGGAGCAGCTCGGCTTCACCACCCGCCCGGACCTGGTCTACCGCAACCGCGAGCTGGATGAGCTGCTATACTTCGATACGTAATCTTGTGGTCTTACATGGGCTCCAGAGTGCGAAGCCTGCACACGTGGTAGGCTACGTACACAGGAGACCGGCGAGAACGAGGCCCGTAGTGTATGCTGTGTTATACGCCGTTGACGAAGGGGCATTACACATCCTCACTGCCCTAACAAATGCCCTAGACACAGTCCAAAAAGTTCGACTGAACCCGCTTTGTCAATAGCAAGAAAATACCCCTTTTCTCTGCCTTCTTTATATACTTCAATTCCGTTATTAAAACATTGGTAAGATAAAATCTTGTTTAGAGGGATACTTAATGGTTTATGCCCAGCAAAAGGATGTAGAAAAAGTCTCTGATTGGTGATAATAAGAACTCCTTGTGAGGTTTCAACGAATCTATCTTCTTTTACTACATGTCCTCTATGAGCACCCACTCTATAGCGAATCCCTTTTGCAATCGGAAAACTTATGCCGTTTGACCCTCCGCTATAACCTAAACTTACTGATTTCAATTCCTTAAGAACTGCCGTATCTGCAAAGTGCACAACTTCACCCTTCTTCAAAACTACAGGTGTGCCTCCTTCTATCTGTAAGTCTACTGTCGGCAAAGTTCCTTCTTTCCTTATCGTGTTAACATAAATGTAAGGCCTTACGCGTTCATCAAATTTAACATCTTCGTTGGTTAAATTGAATGCTTCTTGGATTTTTTGTAAGGCATTTATTTCTTCTTCTTCAAGTTCTTTGTCAGATTCGAATTGGTCATAGATTTTAGAATACAAATTAATTAACGAATTCTTATCTTGCTTTTTGAGAAGTTCCAGTTGCTGCTCAGTAACATCTTTAGTTGCTATTATCTCTTTTTCTGCTTTATCCAATTGAGCAGCCAGTTCAGCTTCTATCCTGGCAAGTTCGGCTTTGTATGAAATTTCACAATCTCTACAAAGCACACCGCTAGCAAATAAGGGTAGTTTCTTACCACACTTTTGACAAAATTTTGCCATTTTTTATCACCTCCAATTTTTTATTAGTGCCCTGAAGTCAATTGCGTATAACGTTTTGCGTATAAAAGAAGTTGCCGAAGGCAATTTGGGGAAATCTTTGATTTCCCTTTTATCCGCTGTTAGGCGGCGTTGATTCTTATTGTATCATTTTGTCAAAAAAACCATTATTCTGACCGTCCTCCACTACACGTTGGAGTTCTTTAAATATAGGTGGCAAAGCTCCAAGATCACTATTTGAGTCAACAGTTTCTTTTTGAATTTCTTCTAGTAATGGCATCTTATCACCTGATAAATTAGTTATTATTTAATTCGAGTTCAAGCATAAATAATTGTTATAAACAATAAGGTTAATAATTACCAGAATGGTCAAGAAATATCCTTTTTGCTATTTTCGTTCCCCTTGTTAACGCAATGACTTTTAACAATATTTAAGCATTGCCTAGCATTTTCAGTATGCATCTTTGTTTGTGTTTCCAAATCTTCCTCTATCCATATGACATTACCACAATCAAAAGCTAATAATGCTTGAGTTTCATTCGTTTCAAACCAATTTTCCATGGTAAATCCTTGGTTAGGATTAGACATTAAGACACAATTTTTTTTCATCAAACCTGATTAAGCGCAAAACTCATTGCTTTACATATCATTATTATTTTAATATATTATCACTTTTTATATTTCTTATCCTTAAGAGCAGGATTAAATCCGCACAATACATTAAGTTAATTTCTCAAAGTAACCATATTAAGCTTTTTCTTTTAGGCCAATAATTAATATCCTTTCACATTTTCGCTTTACTTCTACCACTTGTGATAAAATCACACTCTGAAACACTACGAGAGGAGTACTAAGCCATCCGCTAGAGAGCCGGCACATACGCTGCAAGCCGGCACGCGCCTGCGGAGCGCACAAGCCCAACTCGCCTTTCACCTCCAAGTGAGGGGTGGCAGCAGTGAACCAAGTAGCTGCTGACGGAGTCGCCCGTTATCGCAAGCCAAGCTGCCCGGTCGCCCGGGAAGCAGGGTGGTACCGCGAAGCCTCCTTTCGTCCCTGCGCGAAAGGAATTTTGTTTTAAGGAGCAAGAAGATGATCGACCCGACGAGCATACCGCAATACAAACCTGAAGAAATCGAGCCCAAATGGCAAGCCCGCTGGGAAGCCGACGGCCTCTACCACGCCGACCCAGACCCCAAGCGCACCAAGTTCTACGCCCTTACCATGCTCCCATATCCCTCTGGTGACCTGCATATCGGCCATTGGTACGCGATGACCCCCTCCGACGCCCGTGCGCGCTTCAAGCGCATGCAAGGTTATAACGTGTTCTTCCCCATCGGCTTCGATGCCTTTGGCTTACCCGCCGAAAACGCCGCGATCAAAAAACAGATCCACCCTAAGCAATGGACCTATGCCAATATCGAGCGGATGCGTACGCAGCTACGCTCCATGGGCAACATGTTCGATTGGCGCAGCGAGGTGATCACCTCAGACCCTGAGTATTACCGCTGGACACAGTGGTTTTTCGTCCAGTTCTTCAAGCACAACTTGGCTTATCAAATGGAAGCGCCGGTGGATTTCTGCCCCAATTGCAACACTACCCTGGCGCGCGAGCA
>DICP01000009.1:19495-23159 GCA_002417685.1 Candidatus Mesolinea sp. UBA5823 | reverse complement strand
AAGCAATGGCTCTTCCGCATCACCAACTACGCTGAAGAGCTGCTCGATTTTTCGGATATCGATTGGCCTGAGACCATCAAAACGCTGCAGACCAACTGGATCGGACGCTCCAAAGGCGCGTATATCACCTTCAAAACCGAGAGTGGCGAGCCTATTGAAGTTTTCACCACCCGGCCAGATACGCTTTGGGGCGTAACCTTCCTGGTCTTGGCGCCGGAGCACCCGCTGGTGAACCAAATCACCACCTCAGAGCAAGCCGAAGCCGTGGCTACTTATCAGGAGCAAGCCATGCGCCAGTCGGAAATCCAACGCGAGGCTGCTAATCGCGAAAAGACAGGTGTTTTTACGGGTGCCTACGCCATTCACCCAGCCACAGGCGAGCGCATTCCCATCTGGATTGCCGACTATGTGCTGATGACCTACGGCACCGGCGCTATCATGGCTGTGCCGGCGCATGACCAACGCGACTTTGAGTTTGCGCGCCAATTTGACCTGCCTATCCGTTTAGTCATCCAGCCGGAAGGAGCACCTGAACTCCTGCCTGAGGAAATGACCGCCGCTGTGGAAGCGCATGGCACGATGGTCAACTCTGGCTTGCTCACGGGCACTCCCGCGGATAAAAGCTTGGAGACGGCTGTTGCCTTCCTCGAACAGATGGGGATTGGGCGCGGCGCGGTCACTTACCGCCTGCACGATTGGCTGATCTCCCGCCAACGCTATTGGGGCGCGCCGATTCCGATTATTTATTGCCCCAAATGCGGGACCGTGCCCGTGCCCGAGGATCAGCTGCCGGTGTTGCTGCCCGATGACGTGGAATGGTTGCCAACCGGCGTTAGCCCGCTCAAGCTGCACCCCACCTGGCGCTTCACCACCTGCCCAGTCTGCGGCGGGCCAGCCGAGCGCGAAACGGATACCATGGACACTTTCATGTGCTCCAGTTGGTATTACATGCGCTACCTCAGCCCGCATTACGATCAATATCCTTTTGACCCGCAGCTCTACCAACATTGGATGCCCGTGGACACCTACACCGGCGGCAGCGAGCACGCTACCATGCACTTGATGTACGTGCGCTTCTTCCATAAGGCGGCACGGGATTGCGGCATCACCGCCGGGCGCGAGCCTATGCGCCAGTTGCGCAATCAGGGCATGGTGCTGGGTGAAGATGGCGAGAAAATGTCCAAAAGCCGCGGTAATGTGATTGCGCCGGATGACCTGGTGCAGCGCTACGGTGCCGATACGGTGCGTTCTTACCTGATGTTTTTTGCCCGTTGGGAAGTGGGCGGCCCATGGAATAGCAGCGGCATCGAGGGCAATGCCCGCTGGCTCAAGCGCGTCTGGGCGACCCTACTCGAACCAGCCGATGGCGGCGCTTCACCTGAAGTGCTGCGCGCTCTGCGGCGCAAGACCCACCAAACCCTGCGGACGGTTACTTATGACTTCGAAAACTTCGAGTTCAATACCATCATCTCCAGCCTGATGGAGCTGCTCAACGAGATGGGGCGCGCCAAAAACGCCGGGGCTTTCGGCACGCCAGAATGGGATGAAGCAGTGGATATTTACTTGAGGATGCTAGCTCCGGTCTGCCCGCATATCGCCGAGGAACTGTGGGAGCGCCTAGGCAAACCCTATTCCATTCACACCCAAGCCTGGCCGCAGGTGGATGAGGAAGCCGCCCGGGATGAAGAAATCACACTGGTGGTGCAAGTGAATGGTAAACTGCGTGACCGCATCCAGGTGCCGGCAGGAATTAGCGATGCCGAAGCCGAGCAAAAAGCGCTCTCCAGCCCAGCTGTTCAGCAGGCTCTGGCTGGCAAGCCGGTACGCAAAGTGATTGTGGTGCCCGGGAAATTAGTGAATATCGTCGTGTGACAAAAATTTATAAGAAAATGAAACCATTACCACAGCGGATCGCGTGATCCGCTGTGTTTTTTATGCTGCCGGTTGCGGCTTTACCCCAAAAATAATCCCCGCGATCCCCAGAACAATTTCAACGGCAGCCAACCACACAGGCTCATAGCCAAAAGCAAGGGTAGGGATGAGGGCAGAAATCCCAGACCAAATCAGAAAGGCGCCGTAGATAACCAGCGAGCGTCCCAGGACGTTCTCCCGCCTCTGGCTGATGTATATGCCCGTACCGCCCAGCAGTAGCAGGGCGAAGCCATTTGCCGTAGACTGGCTGATCAACGATCCAGCACCCGTGAGCGATATAATACCTTTGAGAATAAGGAAAATCCCGAAAATTATCAGCAATGTTTTCTTGTTCATCGCAATCTCCTTCGATGTTCATTGTAATGCAAACCTAAAATAGTTCGACTTTTATATGAAGAATTTATCTCGTGATATGCTTCTTAGTTGAGATGAAATGAAAGCGGGTAGATTAAATGGACACAGCAGGTCAAACTTGACCTGCTGTGCCTTCAAAGAAATATAAACTTTTAATTACTTACGTCCACCAATTAGGGCAGTGGCAGCACCTACAACAATGACGGCAATAGAATGCCAAGTGGGAGAGCTAAAACCTTCAACGTTTAACAAAAGCCCCAACACGCCCATAACCGCCAAGACAACACCAACGATAACAGACATAGTGCTCACTGCACCCTCATTGGTTAGCGCAATATAAACTGCAGCCACACCAAGGACCAGTTTTGCAATGGTATGCCAAATCGGCTCAGTTCCCATTTGCAAGCTGGGAATTAAAGCCATAACACCCATTGCGATTACCAAAATTCCTACAACTAATAACAACGTTTTCTTACTCATAGATCAGACTCCTTAGAAATGAATTTTGTTTATTGTATAGCCTTTTAAGCAATGAAACACAAATTGTACAATGTTAAGCCTTTAAACTGATTTATGATTTTTGGGATAGAACTTGTTCTTTCACAGCACACTACGGGTAGGCTGTGCACTCTGGAGACCGGCGAGAACAACATCCCACTCGCACGGTGCCCTATGGGTAGACTACGTACTCAAAGACCGGCGAGAAAAAGCGTTTTAAAATCATTCTTATGCAGTTATCCAGCCGCCGCCAAGCACCTTTTCGCCCTGGTAGAACACAGCCAACTGCCCAGGGGTAATATCACGCAAAGGGTTTGCAAAGTGCACCATAGCACTGCCATCCGGCTGAACCTCGATCTGCGCCAGCGTGGGCACAGCCTTAAAGCGGATCTTCACCTCTGCCTCAAAGTGCTCTGCCGGTGGGTTCCCAGCAATCCAATTGATCTCACGCACCTGCATGCTATCCGCCCCGAGCTCAGCTTCGGTGGCGACCACCAGACGGTTATGCTCCAGGTCTTTTTTGTAGACGTATAGCGCCTGCGCCGATGCCGGCAAGCCTTTGCGCTGACCGATGGTATAAAACGCCAAGCCATTATGGCTGCCAAGCACTTTGCCTTGCCGGTCCACAATCTCGCCGGGCTGGACCGCCTGGGGAGCATACTCCCTGAGGAAATCACGGTAATCGCGCTTGCCTAAGAAGCACAAATCCTGGCTTTCTGGCGCGTCCGCTGAAGGCAGCTGACGTGCGTGGGCGAGCTGGCGCACTTCCACCTTGGTGTAATCTCCAAGCGGGAAGAGTGTATGCGCCAATTGCTGCTGAGTAAGCAGGCTGAGGAAATAGGTCTGGTCTTTGGTTGCATCTACGCCCTTCCAAAGCTCG
>DICP01000009.1:0-19425 GCA_002417685.1 Candidatus Mesolinea sp. UBA5823 | reverse complement strand
GTAATCCCACTTCAGGTAGCGGTTGCAATACACGCACGGGTTAGGTGTATCTCCGCGGCTGTAGCCATCCAAAAAGCGCTGTACAACCGCTTGGCGGAAGGCTTGTTGGGCATCCAAGATATGAAAAGGGATGCCGAGCTGTTCGGCGAGTTGCGCAGCCAGCTCCCGCGTTTGGGGTGTGCAGCAGCGGTTCTCTTCTTCGCAGCCAGGCGCACTCCACAAGCGCATGGTCACACCAACCACCTCATAGCCTTGCTCCATGAGCAAGGCTGCAGCCACCGAGCTATCTACTCCGCCGCTCAANNAGCACGCTCTCTGCCGGTCCTTGCTCCACGATGCGCCCCTGATCCAAAAAAATCACTTCCTCTGCCAAGCGTAAGGCTTGCGCCGGCGAGTGGGTGGAAAATATCAGCGTGCAGGCGTTGGCTTGCAGGTAGCTCAGCAGAGTAGCTTCGATCAGATCCGTGCCTTTGATATCCGTGGACGAAGTCGGTTCATCTAGCAGCAATAGACTGCGCGGCTTGGCGATCATGCGTGCAAAAGCCATACGCTGCGCTTCTCCGCCCGAGAGCTTGCTGCCACTAGCCTGTGCCAAGGCGTCCATCCCGACGCGGCGCAGCGCTTCACGGGCAATAGCTTCCCGCTCTGCTTCGCCATCCAGCGCCATCTCCACGTTGCGCAACACACTGAAGCTGAACGCGTACGGGTTTTGCGGCATATAGCCCATGCCATCGGCTGCCATGCGCGTAACCTGCCCGTGGGTAGGCGAGAGCGTGCCAGCTAGCAGCCGCAGCAGCGTGGTTTTACCGCTGCCGTTTTCGCCAATCAAGCCATAGCGCTTGCCCTCCGCAAAGTGCAGTTCAGGGATATCCAGGATAACCCGCTCTTCGTATTGCACCAAAACATTCTGCAGCGCGATCATGCCATCCCTACCGTTTCTTCGATGCGGCTGACGAGCGAATTGATCACAAACGAAATCAGCAGCAAAACAATGCCCAAAGCGATGGCTGTGTCAAAATGCCCCATATTAGTTTGCATCATTATCGCGGTGGTCATCACACGCGTTTTGAATTGAATGTTGCCGCCCACCATCTGCACAGCGCCCACTTCTGCAATCGCCCGGCCAAAGCCCGTCAACACGGTCGAGACGAATTGCGTACGGCACTCGTAAACCGTATAGAGTACCGCGCGCCAAGGCGTCAGCCCAATGCCCGCCGCCGTCTCGCGGATCAGCGGAGCTTTGACCGAGACAATATTGGCAACCATGCCGGTAATGATGGGGGTAATCAGCACCACCTGGGCTATGACCATTGCCGTCACGGTGTATACCAGCTTGAGGGTGCCCAGCGGTCCGCTGCGGGAGAGGAGCAGAAAGACCACCAAGCCAGCGACTACCGGCGGCAGACCCATGAGCGTATGCAGCACACGGTTGACAAACGGCTTAGCACGGAAGTTATTGCCGCCTAGAAGCACCCCGAGTGGAATCCCGAGCAAGGCTGAAATCAGCGTGCTGGAAAAAGACATTCGCAGCGTCGTCAGAATAATCTGGCGCAGCTCTGGGTCCGGGCCAAAAAGCAAGTTGAGGATTTCACTGAGTGTGGTCATGAAGCAGGCAATGCTTTACCTATGGTGCCGATCGTTTGGCACAGTTTGCGTGATCAGGTGAAAAGGGGTGTGAGGGCAGGATTTCTGCCCTCATCCTTATGTATCGCAAAGCTTACTCCACCGGAATGACAAAGAAGAGCTGCTCGCCATACTGCTCCACCCCATAGCTTTCAATCAGCTTAGAGGCTTTTTCCGAAGTCATCCACTCGATGAAAGCTTGCGCACCTTCGGTGTTGTTGTCTGGGTAACGCTGAGGCGAAATCGCAATCAAAGAGTAGGTATTTTTCATATCTTCGGTTTCTTCCAGCAGCAGGCTCAAGCTATTATCATGAGCTAAGTAAGTGGCTTTATCGGTGAAGACGTAACCGCCCATCTCATCGCCTACGGTCAGGGTCTTGCCCATGCTGTCGCCCACAGAGACGTACCAAGGCTGGCCGGTTGGGTCGATGCCAATAGAACTCCAGATCTTAAGCTCAGCCTTATGGGTGCCGCTGTCATCCCCACGCGAGACGAAAGTGGCTTGGGCATCGGCAATCTTCTGGAAGGCTTCCGCAGCGGTGGTGCTGCCCTTCACGCCAGCGGGGTCAGCTTCAGGCCCAACGATAACGAAGTAGTTGTACATAAATGGCACACGCACTTCGCCATAGCCTTCACCAATAAACTCTTCCTCAGAAGCCTTGGCATGTACCAGCAGCACGTCGGCATCGCCGGTGCGGCCCTTTTCGATGGCAGCCCCCGTGCCGGCTGAGGTGATCTCGAGCTTATAGCCCGTATCCTTCTCAAACTCTGGCTGTAGGTAAGCCATCAAGCCGGAATCATTGACCGAGGTGGTCGTAGAAAGCCGGATGACCGGGTTCTCAACCTGTTTGGCGCAAGCCGCCAGGCTGAAGAGCATAACCCCCACAATTAAAAGAACAGACAACTTTTTCACACGTTTCTCCTTTCCAAACGGGAGGCGCTGCCGTTTCCAGCAACACCCTTGAACCAGAGGCGCTTGGGATTTGCCCCAGGTTACCGCTCATCTGCCCATATCTGCCGATTTAGGAGCAATGAGTCGAAGAACAACCGTATTATACCTGAGGGTGATATTTTTTAGTGAGTTTTTCTAATCAAATGACATAAACCTTATTAGTAAGAATAGCGCTTTTATCATGTAGAATGAGGAACACAAAATAACCTGGTGTACTTTTTAATATCTTCAAGCTCACCAAGTTTCAACTCAGATTTTCGATCAGAATAGAATGTTATATAATAATCATTAGGATGCAGAGGACATTGTAGGAAACAGGTATGCACAGTTTTTCTAGCATACCCCTTTCAAAGTTTATATAAGGAGCTCAGCGGTGTGGGAGAATATCTGGCAATTCTTTATCGCAATCTATAGCAACCCTACCGTTGAGGGAATAGGCGTCGCCCTCATCATGGGCGCGATTTGGCTGGCCATCTACCGCATGCCATTGGGGAAGCAACCGCGTCTGTGGATTTTTTTAGCTGCCGGTGCTGTGCTTTTTGGCCCAACCATCGGCTTACTGCAATTCCCACTCCAGTCGCTTTCTATGCAAGCTCTTTTCCACTTCTGGTGCGCCGAATTTTGGCAGGAGCGTATGCTCCTATCAGAAATCCCAGCCATGCTCATCACCGGATTTGTACAGGAAGGCATCAAACTCGTGCCTGTGCTGATCTATGGCAAGCGTCATCAGCCGCTTTCCAACCGCGAAGCGCTCCTGGCTGGAGCAGCTGTGGGCGCCGGCTTTGGCATCTTCGAAGCCGCCTGGCTCCTCAACCAAGTTTTTACCACAGGTTTTAGCTTGCCTGCTTTTCAATTACAGGGATGGCAAGCTCCCTTATCAATTATTGAAAGGCTGTTCATCGTTGGTTTTCATACCAGCACCACCGCATTAGCAGCCTATTTCTTAAATAAAGGCAAAGGCGGCCGCGCTTATCTGGGCATTGCGCTTTTCCATAGCGTCTTGAACTATGGTGCGGTACTGGCTCCAGCAGGCGTGTTCACCATGGTGCAAACGGAGATTTACATTACAGTGCTTTGTACCATCATGATTGGGGCAGCGCTTTGGCTGCGCTGGCACGATCGCCCAGCCGAGCCGACCTTAGCAAGCCCGCCTGAAGCCGGTGCACCGGCTTGAATCCATTTTTTGGATCCTTCTAGCTTAATCCTGAGATGTTAGATGCGGAGCGTGCTCTGGCTCTCTGCTCCCGCATTCGTAAGCTTCTCCGCGCAGCGTTTCCACGGCATGCGGCAATGCAGGCAAGAAGACTTGCAGGTTCTCCACGGCAGCTTTGGGGCTGCCCGGCAGGTTGATAATCAGCGTGCGCCCGCGGATGCCGGCGATGGCACGCGAAAGCAGGGCATGCGGCGTGATTTTGGCACTTTCGGCGCGCATAGCTTCGGTGATGCCTGGTGCTAAGCGCTCGATGACGTTGGCGGTGGCTTCAGGGGTAACATCGCGGGGGGCAAAGCCTGTGCCGCCGGTGGTCAAGATGAGATCCACGTTGCCGCTATCGGCTAAGCGCACTAGCTCCGCTTCAATCTGTGCGCGTTCATCCGGGATGAGCACGGTCTCGACCACCTGGGCATGCCCGCGTAGGGCTTCCACCAGCGCCGGCCCGCTTTTATCCTCGCGCAAGCCAGCCGCGCCTTTATCACTGACGGTAATTACTGCTGCGCGTGCATTGGGCAGCACCACCACCTCATCCCCAGCTTGCACCACGCCGCCTTGCAGCACGCGCGTGAAGATGCCTTCGCTGGGCATGATGCACATCCCTACCTGTTGGTAGATCTCGCAATGGGCATGGCACTCTTTGCCTATCTGGGTTACTTCTAGCTCCACCGAGCCTATACGTAAGCGCGTCCCTAACGGCAGCGTGTAGAGCTCAATGCCTTCTGTGGTGATATTCTCGGCAAAGATGCCGGGCACAAGTCCCGTTGCGCCACGCGCAAGCATCTTCTCCACGCTGCGTTGGTCCAGCAGGCTTACCTGGCGGTGCCAATCGCCGGCATGAGCGTCCCCTTCAATGCCATAGTTCTCGCGGAAAACAGCCTGGGGAACAGGGTGCTTGATCGTGCCGGTTTCTGCGCTGATATTAACCGATAAAACCTTTGCCAAACTTATCCTCCAATACGGCTCATATTGCGCTCCGCAAAAGTACAACTTTCGAAGCGATGCGCAGCCGGTTTTTTGAAAATGGCTGTTTGAATCGCCTCGCGCAGAGCCTCATCATCCTGCGCTAAGGCGCTGCTGAGCGGGATTTCGCGATCCACGCCCAAGCATGGGCGCAAGGTGCCGTCGCTCATCACGCGGATGCGGTTGCAATCTGCGCAAAACTGGTGCGAAATCGGGCTGATGAAGCCCACCCGCCCACGGTAACCTGGAACTTGGTAATCGGATGAGGGCTGCCCAGGGTAACGGGCAGGAAGAGGCTGCAAATAAGGCCGGGCGCTCATGACTTCTTGATTAGAAATGCGCCGCGCTGTATTTTCGCCATTGTCGCCAATGGGCATGAGCTCAATAAAGCGCACGTCGATGGGGTTCTCACGCGTCAGAGCGATGAAGTTGTCGACTTCGCCATCATTGATGCCGCGCACGAGCACAACATTGAGCTTGAGCGGCAGTAAGCCTGCTTCCACGCCTTCTTCCATCCCTTGCAAAACCGGCTGGATATCGCCACCGGTGAGTTCGTGGAAAACTTCTGGTTTGAGCGAATCGAGGCTGATATTGAGCCGGCGCAAGCCAGCCTGCTTGAGCAGCTGAGCTTTGCCGGGCAGCATCTGGGCGTTGGTGGTCATGGAAAGGTCCTGCAAGCCTTCCAGCGCTGCAATGCGCTCCACAATCTCGAGGATGTCTTTGCGCAAGAGCGGCTCGCCGCCGGTCAGGCGCACTTTTTGGATGCCCAACTGCATGCACGCGCGCACGATGCGTTCGTATTCCGCCGGGCTAAGCTCCTTAGCCTTAGGGCATATGCCCTCCTCCACGCGGCAATAAGTGCAGCGCAGCTGGCAGCGCTCCGTCACCGAGAGGCGCAGGTAGGTAATATTGCGTCCAAATTGATCTAACATTAATTCAGATTATAACCTTATGTCAACCAAGAACAGGGTTTGATGCAGGGTTTACCTGTTCTTTCATGGTACCCCTTAGTTCTTTCATGGTACCCTACGGGCAGGCTTCGCACTCTCCTGGCCATGAAAGGTGGCTGACCTTTAGGTCTCAAAAAAATGATGACCTGATTATCATAATCGTCGATCAAAGCCAGGAAAACAGGAGACCTGCGGTCAACTTCTTCGCATGGTACCCTTCGGGTAGGCTACGCACTCTGGAGACAGGCGAGAACTGAAGGCAACCCCTGCGGTTACTCCCGCTGGTAGGTGCCCGATTTGCCGCCGCTTTTATGTTCCAGTTGCACGCGCTCAATCTGCATGCCGCGGTCAACGGCTTTGCACATGTCGTAAACCGTCAAGGCAGCCACACTGGCTGCAGTCAGGGCTTCCATTTCCACGCCAGTCTTATACATAGCTTCCACGGTGGCCCTGATGCCTACGCCATCCGGCGGCTCCGCCATCAATTCCACACTCACGAAGGTGAGCGGTATGGGATGGCAGAGGGGGATCAGCTCGGGTGTGCGCTTAGCAGCCATGATGCCGGCAATACGCGCCGTGGCAAACACATTACCCTTGGCAATGCTGCCGCTTTGGATGAGCGCCAAGGTTTC
This sequence comes from Candidatus Mesolinea sp. UBA5823, assembly GCA_002417685.1. Lineage (GTDB taxonomy): Bacteria > Chloroflexota > Anaerolineae > Anaerolineales > Anaerolineaceae > Mesolinea. The sequence goes on along the minus strand of DICP01000009.1, from coordinate 13,095 downwards.
CGGCTGCATGCGGATAAACGCGCTCGCAATGGCTTTGCGCAAGGTTTCCCCTTTGCTCGAAACATTTACCATGCGAGCGTTGCCTTGTTCATCGGTATGGCTCAGTTCCATGGTCGCACCTCCCCGGGATGATGCAGCGTATAGCCGCCCATTTGGGTGAGCCGCCGGGCGAATTCCTCCCCGCGCAGCACCGCGAGCAGCCGCTGCACCATTTCTAAGCTCATCGCGTTTTCCGCGATGAGCAAATCATATTGCTCTTCGCAAATGGGCACAAAATCAAGATCGTAAATGCGTGCAGCCGAAAGGATGCCCAAACCCGTATCAGCTGTGCCAGCCGCAATCGCCGCCGCCACTGCTGTATGGGTATATTCTTCGCGCTCGTAGCCGGGGATAAGGCTCGTATCCAAGCCTTCCTGACGGGCTAAAAAGTCGCACAGAATGCGTGTGCCGCTGCCTTTTTGGCGGTTCACGTAGCGCTTGCCCACAATATCTTTGAATTCTTTAATTCCCAATGGATTTCCTTTGGATACCATCAGACCCTGGGTGCGTTGGACGCATTCCACCAGTACCACACCGCCCCCTGGGAAGTACTTGCGCAGGTAAGGAATGTTGTAGGTGCCGCTGGCTTCATCCAGCAAGTGGATGCCGCCCAAGTGCGCCTCACCGCGCTTAACTGCCATAATACCGCCCATGCTGCCCACATGCGAAGAGGCTACCGAGCTTTCCAGACACTGGCTCTTAAGGATATCGGTTACCTCATCAAGGAGCGGGTCATGGCTGCCGGTGATTACTAAAGTGCGGTTGATTTCATCCAGGTCACGCACCAGCTGCACATTGACCAGCTCGCCAGCCTCATAGCCCTCCGTATTTTGCGGGATATGAATGATGCCATCGGCTTTCACGAAGGAAGTGACCACACCCGCCCCGCGATTTAGCGGAACTGCCACGATTTTTCCGTTCACATTGCCCAAGCGCGTGCGTACAAATTCATGATATTTGAGGGAAGAAGTTAACCGGCGTGTAATTTGCGCTTGAATGAATTGCGGCTTAGCTGCTAGACGGCGGGTCAGCTGCTCAATCACAGAGCGGAAGAGCTGTTCCAGCACCAAGATGCCCGAAACGGGATAGCCCGGCAGCCCTAAGATCGGCTGCACCCGCTTGTCATCCGCAGATTGAGCATAGGCTAAGATGGCTGGCTTGCCCGGTTTGATGGCTATTCCGTGCAGCACTACTTCCCCCACTCGCCGAATCGCCTCAACCGAATAATCCTTCTGCCCGGCGGAAGAGCCGGCATTGAGCACCACCGCATCACATTCCGCTAAGGCTTGGCTCAGCGCCGCCTCGATCAGCTCCGCTGAGTCTGGCACGGGCGGGTACACGCGCACCTTGCAGCCCCATTCCTGCAGCATGCCGCTGAAAATAGCTGAGTTGGACTCAATAATATTGCCCTCACGCGGGTTCTCCGTGGGCGGGACGATCTCGTTGCCCGTGGGGATGATGCCGACCATAGGTTGGGTGATGACCTCGACCGAAAGCACGCCTGCCTCAAGCAACGCCCCAATCGCAGCTGGGGTGAGCACGCTAAAGGATGGCAGGATCATATCCCCAGCGCTGATGTCTTCGCCAATTTGCCGCACGTTCTGCCAAGGGACAGCAGCCTCATAGAGCACGACTGCGCCTTCTTCCTGCACGACGTCCTCCACCATAATGACGGCATCGCAACCTTCTGGCAGCGGGTCGCCAGTATTGACCCACTGGTAGGCACCCGTGGGCAAGCGCACCGGCGTCGTTTCTGTAGCGCCAAAGGTTTGGCTAGCTTGCAAAGCAATACCATCCATAGCGCAAGCGTTGTAATGCGGTGAGCTGATGCGGGCGTAAACAGCACGTGCGGTTACACGGTTGGCAGCTTCTAAGGTTGGCAGCGTTTCGCTGCGTGCCGTAAGCCCTGCGGCTATCAGGGCATCCAAATAATGCTGGCGCGCCTTTTCCAATGGCACATTGGTTAGATAGTCGAAAGCCATATCACCTCTCAAAAAGCGTCACTTCCACGAGTTCGCCTTGCCGCAAACCTTCTTTATCCCGTGGGATGCATAAGAAGCCGTCGGTATTGGCGAGCGTGGTGATCAATCCCGATTTGCTCGCTATCGGCTGTGCTTTGCCCTCGCGGATGACCACGGGCACGTATTCCTCGCGCCCGTGGTTGGAAGGCACGTTGCGGGCTACTGGCAGGCTCACCTTGCGCTCCCCAAAGTGTGTGCCTAGCATAGAAGCCACCAATGGGCGCACCAACAAATAAGCCATAAAGTAAGCTGCCACGGGGTTTCCAGGCAAGCCAAACACGGGTTTGCCCTGCACCTCGCCAAAGAGCGTCGGTTTGCCCGGCTTGACTGCCAAGCCATGCACCATCAGCTCCCCTAGCTCAGCCACTACCTGTGGGACGGCATCCTTCACTCCCACCGACGTCCCGCCCGTGAGCAGCACGAGGTCATGCCCGAAAAGTGAATCTTGGAGTGCAGCCCGCACTGCCTCCAGGTTATCTGGGATAATGCCGATAAAATCGGCTACCGCGCCTGTGGAGTAAGCGAACGCAACCAACATGGCTGCGTTTACGTCCCGAATCTTGCCCACCGGCAAGGGCTCCCCCGGGGCAACGATCTCATCACCCGTCGAGATCACCGCCATGCGCGGAGCTTGGCGCACCCAGACGTTGGTTTGCCCTAGCGCCGCTAGCGCGCCGATATCGGCAACGTTCAGCCGCCGGCCAGCCGGCAAGACCAAATCGCCCGGCTTGACGTCATCCCCGCGGAAAATGAGGTTAGTACCCGGCGAAACGGGTTTATAAACAGCGATGGTACCGTCACCCAAGGGTTCAGTATCCTCTAATGGGATAACGCAATCGGCACCAGTTGGGATTTCCGCTCCGGTCGGGACGTAGACGCACTCGCCGCTATTTATCTTCAACGCAGTATGCTCGCCCATTTTCGCTTCGCCAACCTGCATGAGGAGCGCCGGGATGGAATCGGAACAGCCAAAGACGTCCTGTGCGCGCACGGCGTAGCCATCCACCGTCGAACGGTTGAAGTTCGGCACAAACTCTGTAGCCAGGCAATCATGCGCTAATACGCGCCCTAGGGCTACTTCCAGCGGCACTTGCTCTTCGGGCATGCGCATCTGACCGAATTTCTCGGTGATCAACTGCTGAGCTTCTGCAATGGTGATCACATTTAACATAACAACAATGCTCAGAATCTTTCTTTTGCTCTATTCTATCTTAATCAAGCCGAGGTAAAACCTCACGGGTCATACATACGAATGGCTAACAGTTATCAGTTGTTGAACCCTAGCAAAAAACGACCTGCATAATTCAGGTAAAATAAATCCACTTCGATTAAATTGGCTTCTTACCCCACCCCTGGGGTCTGTGTGTCTTACTCGGGTCACGAGCTGTGATCGATCAGGGCTGAACGCAATAGAACTGGAGGTAAATCGTATGAAAACCGTAGTGGCAGGAGCATTGGGGGAATGTGTCCACGTGGCGGGCGTGATGAATTTTTTGCATTTGGCTGAACTCGCCGGCTGGCAGACCGTCTTTTTGGGTCCAGCTGTGCCTATTGAGACCTTTTTACAGGCTGCCCGTGAGGAAAAAGCTGATCTCGTGGGCGTCTCGTACCGCCTGACGCCTGAAACCGGCGAGCGCCTGCTAGCGGAGTTTGCTGAGGCAGCTGACGACCTGCGCCAACAAGGCGTCAAGTTTGTCTTCGGCGGCACGCCACCCGTGGCAGCCAAAGCCGAGGCTATGGCTGGCTTTTTTGAGCGCGTTTTTGACGGCAGCCAGCCGCCTGAGGAAATTTTAGCCTATTTGAGAGGCGAAAGCACCGGCGCGCAAACCGAAGCTAACTACCCACAAACCACCATCGAGCGCATCGCCTGGAAAGCGCCTTACCCCATCTTGCGCCATCACTTTGGTTTGCCAACAATGGAAGCCACGCTTGAGGGCATTCAAAAAATTGCCGAGGCACGCGTTTTGGATGTGATTTCCTTAGGCATCGACCAAGATGCGCAAGAAAACTTCTTCCACCCGGAGCGCCAAAACCCGCGCGCCCGAGGCGCTGGCGGCGTGCCTGTGCGCTCGGCAGAAGATTATCGCGCGCTATTTGCTGCCTCCCGGCGCGGCAATTACCCGCTGATGCGCACTTACTCCGGCACGGATGATTTTATCCGCTTGGCAGAGCTCTATATGGAGACGATTAACAATGCTTGGTGCGCCATCCCGCTGTTTTGGTTCAATCAGATGGACGGGCGCGGACCCTACGACTTGGAAGTTTCTATCGACTTGCACCAACAAGTGATGCGCTGGTATGGTGAGCGCCAAGTGCCCGTCGAGCTCAATGAACCCCACCACTGGGGCATGCGTGATGCTCCCGACGTAGTTTTTGTAACCTCAGCGTATCTGTCTGCCTATAACGCCAAAGCTTTTGGCGTGCACGATTACATCGCTCAGATGATGTTCAACAGCCCGCCAGGCACATCCGACGCCATGGACCTGGCTAAGATGGCGGCAATTCTGGAGATGATCGTCCCTTTAGAAAACGAAAATTTCCATATCTGGCGCCAGACGCGCACTGGCTTGCTGAGCTACCCGCTGGAACCCAATGCTGCCCGCGCGCATCTTTCTGCCAGCATCTACCTGCAGATGGCGCTCAAACCCCATATCGTGCATATCGTCGGGCATACCGAAGCTCATCACGCTGCCACAGCCGATGACGTTATCGACGCCAGCCTGATGGCACGTCAAGCCATCGAGAACGCCCTCAAAGGGCAGCCCGACATGCTCGCGGATCCTGTCATCCAAGCCCGCAAGGACCATCTCATCGCTGAAGCTCAAGTCACTCTTCAAGCTATACGCAACCTGGCTGGTCCCGAAGTGCAGGACCCGCTCACCGACCCCGCCACCTTGGGCAAAGCGGTGCGCGTGGGCATCCTGGATGCGCCGCACCTGCGCGCAAGCAAAATTGCGCGCGGTAGCATCCAAACGCGCATCATCAACGGCGGCTGCGAAGCCATCGATACTAATAATCAACCTCTCCCTGAGCGCAAACGCTTAGTGGAGTTTCTCTAAGGAGTTAAGATGAATGACCACATGAAATATACTGTAATTGGCGCCGGCAATGGCGGCAAAGCCATGGCTGCGCATATGGCATTGATGGGCAAAGAGGTGACGCTCTATAACCGCACATTCGCCAATATCGAAGTCATCGCTGAACGCGGCGGTATCGACCTGGAAAACCCGGACGGCTTGTATGGCTTTGGTAGGCTAGCCAAAGTTACCGATAATATGCAAGTCGCTCTGGATGGTGCAGACTTGATTATGGTGGTGGTGCCTTCCTCAGCCCATCGCGATATTGCCCAAGCGATGGCGCCTTACTTGCAGGATGGCCAAATTGTGCTCTTGCACCCTGGGCGCACCTGCGGCGCGATTGAATTCGAGCAAACCCTGCGCCAAGCTGGCTGCACTGCCAAGCCGATCATCGCTGAAGCCGAGACCTTCATCTATGCCAGCCGCTCGGAAGGCCCCAGCCATGCGCGTATCTTTCGCATCAAGGAATCTGTGCCGCTGGCTGCCTTGCCTGCCACCCAAAACCAAAAGGTGCTTGAGGCTGTGCATACGGTCTATCCGCAATATATCAGTGGCGGCAATGTGCTCAAGACTGGGCTGAATAACATGGGTGCCGTCTTCCACCCTACGATCGCGCTGCTCAATGCCGGCTGGATCGAAACCACGCATGGCGATTTTCAGTTCTATATCGATGGCGTTTCTCCTTCAGTGGCTAAGCTGCTGGAGACCGTAGACCGCGAACGCTGCACCGTGGCTTCAGCCCTGGGCTTGCGCGCGCGCACCGGGCTGGAGTGGCTCGCCCTGGCATACGATGCCCGTGGTGCGGACCTTTATGAAGCTATCCACAATCAGACGGGCTATTATGGCATCAAAGCACCCGCGACCTTACAGCACCGCTATATCTTTGAGGAAGTGCCGATGAGCTTGGTGCCGATCGCAGCACTGGGCCAGCGCTATGGCGTCTCTGTGCGCGGGATTGATGCTATCATCCGCTTGGCGTGCATTATTCACAACACCGATTACTGGCGCAAGGGACGCACGCTCGATAAGCTCGGCATAGCGGACCTCAGCGTGGGGGAACTGACCAAGTACGTGGAGACCGGCGAGCGGGATTAAGGCGTAAAGTTCGTATCCATCTTACAAAAGATGTAAACTGAAAGGCTTAGTTTGTATACATTTGGGAAAAGATGTATACAAACTAGGCCATTTTTATACAACTCTTGGTAAATTACTCTTTGGCAGCTTTGCGCGCGAGGGCTCGCTGCACTGCTGGGCTGGGTTTGCGCAGCATCTGCGCTAAGTGTTGAACAGCTGCTATGGGGTCATGCAGCAGCATGCGCGGGCCGGCATAGCGCATCACCTGGCGGATCTGCGCACGCATGGCTGGCTGGTAGCAATGCACCGGGCATTTGGCACAAGTAGGTTTATCGGGCAGGAAGGGGCAACGGGCAATACGCGCCTGGGCGTAAGCCGAAAGCTCTGTGCACTCTGGGCAGAGCATGCCCTGTGTGTGATGCTGTGCGTGGCAATACAGCGCGATCATCTTGGAGACGGTGCGCTGCTCTTGCGCAATACGCCGTTGGGCAGCTGGGGATTTACGATCGGTCATAGAGGCTTATTATACCTTTCCTTCTTCTTTTATTTTTTATATATGATCAAGCTGCAGGTTCGAACTGCTGACGGCAATGGTTGGGGAAATGTTCCTGCCGTCAAAGGATAATGGCGAAATGAGGGCAGAATAAAAAGTACTAATTTAACGCGATTATATCCCTGTGGGGACTGGTTGTGTCTGAATCGTGCAGATTTGGCGGTTTGTTCGTTGTTCTAGCGCTATATGCCGCTGGGCTGGGTTTGCGCAGCATCTGCGCTAAGTGTTGAACAGTTGCTATGGGGTCATGCAGCAGCATGCGTGGGCCGGCATAGCACATCACCTGGCGGATCTGCGCACGCCTGGCTGGCTGATAGCAATGCACCGGGCATTTGGTACAAGTGGGCTTATAGGGCAGGAAGGCAAGTTATAATTCATATATACGTTTTCTGATTTCAATCAGCCCTTTAAATTCGTTAGAGTATAATTTTTAATCATAGAAAATTACTTAGAAAGAAACATGGGAAAAAAACAGGAAGTAATAAGCAGATTATTCGAAATTTGCAGCGAGCAAAACAATTATTACTTTGATAATAAGCTCGTTAAGAAAGTTTCTAATGAATTAGGATTTGGTAATCCTTTTGATGCAACTAAAGTGGACAACTCATCATTATTACCTGAAAATGTAAAAGCGGCGGATTATTTCATTGTACATATTGGCGGAGGTCTTCACCAGTTTGTTAAGGGTGCAAAATATGGATACCATCAATTCGAACTGATAGAAGAAGATGAAACATTTGAGTGGAAGTATCGACAGAGCCTACTCAATGAATTTGATACTAGTGAGTCTAATATACTTTCCGTGGCAAGTAACCAAAGAATTATTCACGATTTCTTGTATGATGATATTGTCGCCTCTCCTAAGGTTTATAATGCCAGGAGAACAAAAACTTCTTTTGAATATCTCATTGGCGATACCGTTATCCATTGTAAGAATCTTCAAATGGAAATTGACCTAACACTAGAATATCAAGGGGTTGTTACGGTAGTGGAAGGGAAAAATGGATTTCCTGAGGATTTCGCTGTTTACCAATTATTTCACCCTTTCAAGTACTACAATCTATTAAAGCAGGAAAATAGCATCGCTATCAATGAAATAACGTGCTGTTATGTTCTAAGAAGAAAACAGCAGGATGCATCTATTTTAAGGTTATACGACTATACTTTTGACGATATTAACCGAATTGAATCGATAAGATTATTAAAGAAAGCGCAGTATACCTTAGTAAGAAGATAATTTAAACCTTTGTATCAACATGGACAAATCAATGCAGGCTTTTGTTAATAAAGTTTACTTGGGTGATGTAATGGAATTACTCAGGAAATTGCCCGATAAATCGGTAGATATGATTTATAGTGATCCTGACTATAATGTCGGTATTAAGTATGGTGACAAATCCTACTCGGTGAGCTTCGATCAGTATATTGAATGGTACATAAACTTATCTAAAGAATCACTACGCGTCCTCAAAGATGATGGGAACATGTTCTTGATTAATTACCCCAAGCAAAATGCCTACCTGCGGGTTAAATACCTTGATCAAGCTTGCTATGAGGTTTTAGATTATTCCTGGGTATATAACACCAATATTGGGCATAGTCCCAAGCGTTTTACAACAGCCCATCGCAGCATCTTGCATTGTAGGAAAACCGAGAATAATAAATTCTATAAAGAGAATGTTGCGGTTCCATATCAGAACCCCACAGATAAACGTATTAAACAAAATATCAGTAACGGCTCAATAGGTCGCATGCCATATGATTGGTTTTACTTTGACTTAGTGAAAAACGTAAGCCGTGAAAAGACTTTCCATGCCTGCCAGATTCCACAAGAGCTTGCGGAAATGTTGATAAAAGCCTCTACAATGCCAGAGGATGTAGTGCTTGTGCATTTCGGTGGAAGTGGCTCAGAATTAGACGTCTGTAAAAGGTTAGGGAGGAATTTTATTTCAGCCGAAATTGATGAAAAGTATTATCAGATGATAATCGATCGCCTTGATTCAGGTGAGATTAATCAAAAATACCGCCTTATGTATAAAGAGGAAGAAAGCCAAGCGGTGCAATTACGGATTTGCGAAGATAAGTAAAGTACTCAGCCCGACCGTTGGGGTCGGGCTGAGTTTTTCATACCCCTAAATTTCGGCTTAAATCCAGCCGCGCAGCTCCATCGCCTTCACCACCTTATGGATGGCGACCATGTAAGCTGCATCGCGCATGCTCACGTTCTGGCTCAAGGACATATCCAGCACCGCGCCAAACGCCGTGGTCATGTTGGTGTTGAGCTTCTCAAACACTTCTTCGCGCGGCCAGTAGAAGTTCATATCATTCTGCACCCCCTCAAAGTAGGAAACAGTCACGCCGCCAGAGTTGCACAGGAAGTCCGGGATGACGAAAATGCCGCGTTCATTGAGCGCACTATCCGCTTCGGGCGTGGTAGGGCCGTTGGCGCCCTCGGCCAAAATCTTGACCTTGGGATGAATGAGCTTGACGGTCTCGGAGTTCACTTGCCCCTCCAGCGCCGCCGGGATAAGCACGTCTACGGGCTTGGAAATCCAAGCGCCGCCATCCTCAATCTCATAGCCAGCATTGCGCGCCTTTTCCTTATTGATGGTGCCATACTGGTCCGTGATGCTCTTGAGGAAGGTTGGATTGATGCCATCAGGCTTGCTGAAAGTATACGAAACCTTGTCTTCACGATCCCAGCAGGAAACACACACAACTTTTCCGCCCAAGATCTCATTGAAACCGATCGAGGCGTATTGCGCCACGTTACCAAAGCCTTGGATGGCTGCCGTGCAACTCGCCGGGTCCAGGCCGAGGTGCTTCATCGCCTCACGCACGGTGTAGATGACGCCAAAGCCAGTAGCTTCGGTGCGTCCGAGCGACCCGCCGCCCCCCACGGGCTTGCCAGTAATGACGCCAGGGGTGTATTGCCCGGTAATGCGGGAATACTCGTCCATCATCCAGCCCATCATTTGCGGCGTGCTGCCCACATCCGGTGCAGGGACGTCTTGCCTTGGGCCCAGGTTGCGCCACATAGTGCGCATGTAAGCCCGGCAGAGGCGCTCTTTTTCGCCCACAGATAAGGTCGCCGGGTCGACGACCACGCCGCCCTTACCGCCGCCCAGGGGGATATCGGCCACGGCGCATTTCCAGGTCATCCACATCGCCAAAGCACGCACCGTGTCGATGGTCTCGGCGGGGTGAAAGCGCAAACCACCCTTATTCGGTCCGCGCGCATCGTTATGTTGCACGCGGAAGGCTTCGAAGATGCGGATCTTGCCGTCATCCATGCGCACCGGGATGTGCATGTGGAATTCACGTGCCGGCCAGCGCAGGATCTGACGCACTTGCTCGTCAAGCCCTAACTGGTCAGCCACCTTATCGAACTGCTGCTGAGCTATTTCAAACGCATTGATTTGTCCTGCCATGTTCTCTCCTTAGAATTGAATTGTTGTGTATATTAATCTGACAGTAAAATACGGGAAATCCAGCTTGCGCTAAGTGCCCGCATCTTTGCTCCCATTTTTGAATTTGTCATAGCTTCTTCTGGTATGACCTCAAGGTTAAAGTTAATGCAACGCAACCTATACGTCAAGGGGTGCACGCGCTGCCAAAGGCTTAGCCTGTGACTACTCCTCATCCGGCATGCCGCTTGAGGAAGGCTTCCATGCGGTCGAGGGCAATCTCCAGGCTGTGATACTCGGTGGCGTAAGAGCAGCGCACAAAGCCAATTCCGGCATCCCCAAAGGAGCGCCCCGGCACCACCGCCACATGCTCCTCGTGCAGCAGGGTCTCGGCAAATACTTCGTCATCCATGCCGCTCACGCGGATATCTGGGAAAGCGTAAAACGCGCCATGGGGCTCGCTGGTCTTCAAGCCCATCGCATTCAAGCGGGTGAAGATCAACTTGCGCCGGCGGTCATATTCCGCCAGCATTTCTTGCACATAGGGTTCACCACTGCGCAGGGCTTCCAACGCCGCATATTGAGAGATGGTCGGGGCGGACATAATGGTGTATTGATGGATGCGCACCATGGCGTCCACAAATTCTTTGGGCGCCGCCACATAACCGATTCTCCAGCCGGTCATGGCATAAGCCTTGGAAAAACCGCCCATCAGAATAGTGCGCGGCGCCATCCCGGGCAGCCCTGCAAAGCAAACATGTTCACGGCCATAAACTAAGCGGTCATAAATTTCATCGGAAATGACCAGCAGGTCATGTTTCTCGGCCAGGGCAGCGATCGCCAGCAGCGTTTCCCGCGAGGCGACCGCGCCAGTCGGGTTATTGGGGTAACCGATAAAGATGGCTTTGGTGCGCGGCGTGATCGCTTTCTCGATCTCCTCGGGGCAAGGCTCAAAAGCATCTTCCATGCGTGTCGGGATCTCCACCGGCACACCTCCAGCCAAACTGACCTCAGCCTGATAAGAGACAAAGCAGGGCGTGGGGATGATGACCTCATCGCCAGGGTTGAGGAGGGCCGTGAAGGTCAGATAGAGCGCCTCGGAGACGCCCACGGTCATGATAATTTCATTGTCAGGGTTGTAAGTGACGCCGTAAAGCCCTTGCAGGTGGTTGGCAACGGCCTCTCGCAGGGCAAAGATGCCATGGTTGGAGGTATAGTGCGTATCACCGCGCTGCAATGAGGCAACGCCCGCTCGAATAATCGGCTCCGGAGTGGTGAAATCCGGCTCCCCGATCCCCAGGGAGATCACATCCTCCATGGTAGCGGCAATATCAAAAAACTTACGAATACCCGAGGGTTTCAGCTCTAAAACACGTCTTGCCAGTACTTCTTTGGTCATGCAGTCTCCTTTAAATAAGTTTTCATATTGTGACAATATTATTTGCTACCAATTTGCCCAGGAGTTATCTCCCAAGTTAAACTTGCCCATCAATCCGTTAATTACCACATCATGCCCCAAGATTGAACCTTCCAGGTGCGTGTTGGTGATATGCACGCCCGGGCTAAGGATTGAATCGCGAATTTGGCTGTTTTGGATCACAGCACCTGCCCCCACTGAGGCGAAGGGACCAATGATTGAAGTCGAGACACGCGCCCCTGGGTGGATGAAGACGGGGGGTACAATCACATTATCCTCCTGGAACACCGGCTGGGATACGTTACTGCGGCCATGTTCGAGCAGATAGCGGTTAGTATCCAGCAGGGCTTCTGAGGTACCTGCATCCAACCAAACTTGGACTTGTTCGGTGCGCATTAGCAGATTCTTCTCGAGCAGGATGTTGATCGCATCCACCAAGAAGTACTCGCCTTTAAGTGAGATATTGCGCTTGAATTGCTCTTCAATCGCCTCGGTCAGGCGCTGCCCTTCCCTGAAGTAGTAACAGCCCACCACTGCCAAGTTGTTGTTCATATCACGCGGTTTTTCTATCAAGCGTCGCACCAAGCCTAACGAATCAACCTCTGCCACACCAAAGCGGCGTGGATCCGGAACAGCTTTAACCCATCCTATCGCATCCATTTTTTCTTGATCGAGGAAAGCAAACGAGTTTTCAATCAACGTATCCGAAAAAACCACCAAAACTTGCCCTTGGAGGAATTCGCGTGCATGCCAAAGCGCATCCGACTGACCCTTTTTCTCGGGCTGCTCAATGTAATGCACTTTCATCCCCGGATGAAACTTTTGCATGTGGGCTTGAATCATCTCCCGCTGACCGGGCGACATGATGAACACATATTCCGTGCTCTCAGGGTCTGGGATGGTCTTGAACATCGCCAGCATATGATCGAGTACCGTGCTGCCCGCTAACGAAACCAACGGCTTGGGTCGGCTCCAGGTGAGCGGACGCAAGCGGCTGCCTAGCCCAGCCATTGGAACGATGATTTTGAGATTTTCAGACATCAAGGATCTCCTCTTGTGCGGNNNGCCTGAAATCTTTGCAACGCATGCGTGTCTTTTCCCTTCTTTTGATACCGCTGATACCGCCTTGCGCTTGGATTGGTGAGGTAATCCATGGCAATCCTTCCATTTCAGTCAGAGTTTACCTCATTATAACCTTATCACCGTTTTTCGGGCTATGGCTGGGTGATTGTAACAGGGCAAAGTGATAATGTCCTAAAATAGCAAATAGAAATGTCCTATTGAAATTAGGAACAATGAAATGAACACACGAAGCGTACTGCGTAATTGAAATAAACGTAAGGAATTAGACCAAAAAAAAGCGTTAAGAATGCCCTGATTGTCAGTGTTTGAATCGCTTAGTTTATAACGATCTTAAGACATAGTCGCAATCTGCAATCCACACCCCTTTGGTTCCCCTCCCCAGCGGCTGGTTTCAGAGTAAATCTGACAGCCCGACGCTGGTGAG
>DICP01000047.1:4258-7635 GCA_002417685.1 Candidatus Mesolinea sp. UBA5823 | reverse complement strand
ACTTTATCCACTGAACAGGATATTTCTAAATTGCCAGCATTAGGACATTTCTAATTAGCCATGACTCGCTTTATTTTTACATTATGCCCCTTGACAGTGAACATTTGTTCTGATATTATTTATGCAATATTTATTCAAACAAACCAGAGAAAGCAGGGTATGATGGCTAGACGCAAAAGCGGATTAAGCCCGCGACACAAAAAAATCCTCACCTTTCTGGAAAGTTACCAATTGGAGAAGGGCTACCCACCTTCCATTCGCGAGATTTGCGATTACACCGAGATAAGCTCCACTTCCGTTGTGAACTATTATCTAAACCAGTTAGCCGAAATGGGCTATATCGAGCGCAGCAGCAACGTCTCGCGCGGCATCAATCTGGTCAAGAATGCAAAAGGCATTCGGTTACAAACATCCAAATCCGCTGCAGAGCGTCTACTCGAGCCAGTCATTAATATCCCGCTGGTAGGCAACATCGTTGCGGGCGAGCCGATGCCCGTTCCACCTTCGGATTTCAGCTACTATGACCCAGATTCCGGCGTGGAGATTGCCCGCGGTTTGCTCCCCGAGAACGACAGCACCGAGCAGCTCTATGCTCTGCGCGTTTTTGGGGACTCTATGATCGATGCTATGGTTAACGATGGCGACATTGTGGTGATGAAAAAGGTAGACCAAGCGCGCAACGGCGAGATGGTCGCGGTATGGCTTTCCGATCGTGATGAAACCACATTGAAATATTTTTATTTAGAGAATGGCAAAGTACGCCTGCAGCCAGCAAACCCGTTGATGAATCCTATTATCATCGAAGACCCAAGCATCGTGGAAATTCAGGGGAAGGTTGTGCTGGTCATCCGCCAGTTAGCATAATCCCGTAAGAGAGCTTAAATTAAAAAAGCCGTATCCTAAAATACGGCTTTTTTGGTCTAAAGAGGAATTACTCCAAGATAACTTCAGCGCCGGCTTCTTCCAGCTTGGCTTTAGCGTCGTTGGCGACTTCCTTGCTCACGCCCTCAAGCACCTTGCCGCCTTCGGTCTCGGCTAAGGTCTTGGCTTCAACCAAACCTAAGCTGGTGAGTTGGCGGATGACCTTGATGACGTCGATCTTTTTGGGGCCGGTGGATTTGAGCACCACATTGAACTCGGTTTTCTCTTCTTCTTCTTCGGCGGGTGCAGCAACAGCCGGACCAGCAGCAACAGCTGCCACAGGTGCAGCGGCGGAAACGCCCCATTTCTCTTCGAGAAGTTTGACCAGTTCAGAGGCTTCCAACACAGAAAGTTGGCTCAATTCCTCTACAATTTTTTCTAAATCTGCCATTTTAATTTACTCCTAATTTTAGTTCTAGTTTTTATAATACGTTAGCCTTTCGAGAAGGCATGTTGACAACTATGCAGCCACAGGCTGCTTTTCCGAGTTAGCTCGGATGACGGCTGCCAACCCGCGGGCGGGCTCGGCAATCGTGCGGACAAGTTTGCTGGCTGGCGCCAAAATTGTTCCTAATAACATGGCGCGCATAACTGGCAAAGTAGGTAATTCGGCTAAGGCTGCGACGCGTTTGGCATCTAAGAAGGCTTTATCCAAATAGCCGCCTCGGATTGCAAAGGATGCATTTTCCTTTGCAATGTCGGCAACGATCTTCGCAGTTGCCGGCGCATCTTCCGGCGCAAACACGACGGCATTATTGCCTTCCCAGAAGCTGTCATCGTAACTGTAACCATATTCATCCAACACACGCTTGAATAAACGGTTCTTAACGATATGTAACTCTGCGCCAGCTTCACGTAGACGTGCTCGGGCTGTGTTCACCTCAGGCATGCGCATTTTTTCGTATGATAGTACGAAGATTGCTTCGCTTTTCGCCAACCTTTCACGGTACCGCTCAACAATTTGTTCTTTTTCTTGTTTTGTAAAAGCCAATGTTGTTTCACCTCCTTTCGGTGAAAATAAAAAATCTCTTTCCGTTTATCCTGCGGAAAGAGATTTAAGTACGCGTCTATTATTGACAGGGTTCTCAACCTCCACCTTGGCAGGATATTAAGCCGTAACGGCACCAGCTTTCTTCAGTGAAGACCAGTATTCAATTGTCTAGGAGGCAAGTATATCACATCTTGCCAACTCTAAGCTTAAACTTGCTTAGACTCCATATTCAACGCCTCGTTTGGATCCACTTTGAGACCAGGACCCATCGTGGTGGCGATGGTTACTTTACGCACAAAATTTCCCTTCGCTCCTGCTGGACGCGCTCTGCGGATGGCACTCATAAGAGCAGCCAGATTTTCTTCTAAGGCGTCAACAGAGAAGGAAACCTTCCCGATAGGAACGTGGATGTTTGCGGACTTATCCAGGCGGAACTCCACCCGGCCAGCTTTGGCGCTCTTGATCGCCTGGGTGATATCTTCCGGCTGCACCACTGTGCCGGCTTTTGGGTTAGGCATCAGGTTGCGCGGGCCTAAAACGCGGCCTAAGCGGCCCACCTTCCCCATCATATCCACCGTACCCACGGCTACATCGAAATCGGTATAGCCCTGAGCGATGCGGTTCATCTCCTCGTCAGTTTCAGCGACGAAATCTGCGCCGGCTTCGCGAGCCTCAGCTGCAGCCTGCCCTTGCGCAAAGACTAAGACACGGATTTGCTTGCCCAATCCGTTCGGTAAAACCACCACATCACGGATCTGCTGATCCGCTTGCCGTGGGTCAAGGTTCGTCCGCAAATGCACTTCGACTGTCTCATCAAATTTGGCAAAGGCGGTCTCTTTTACAAGTTCCAAGGCTTCCCTTGGGCTGTAAACCTTATTCAGATCCAGCTGTTTTAGTGCGTTTTCATACTTCTTGCCATGTTTGGGCATCATAACTCCTTCGTGGTTTTAACGGGTAGTGCCTACCCTCCCACAACTGATTCAATTTATTTATCGACGATGGTAATCCCCATATTGCGGGCAGTACCTTCAATTTGCTTCATCGCACCTTCAATGTCGACGGCGTTCAAATCTTTCATCTTAACTTCTGCAATCTCACGTAACTGAGCCCGGGTGATGGTGCCTACCTTTTCGCTTCTCGGATTAGCAGAACCTTTCTCAACCCCAACGGCTTTTTTGAGCAGCACCGAAGCTGGGGGAGATTTCAGTTCAAATTTGAATGAGCCATCTGCAAAGATGGTGATCTCGGCTGGGATAATCTCGCCCATGCGATTAGCCGTGCGCGCGTTATATTCCTTACAAAACGCCATAATATTGATGCCATGCGGAGCTAACGCGGGCCCAATCGGCGGAGCAGGGTTCGCCTTCCCAGCCTGAATTTGAAGTTTTACAACTGCTTTAACTTTCTTTGCCACAACACATCTCCTCTGTGGTGCTAACGGGACGATATTTGTCCCTCCCACGAA
>DICP01000047.1:0-4240 GCA_002417685.1 Candidatus Mesolinea sp. UBA5823 | reverse complement strand
ATCTTGGAGCGCTCCATATCAACCTCTGCGACCGTGCCACGGAAGTCATTAAATGGACCGTCGACAATGCGCACACGATCACCCTCATGGTAAGTTACCTTAAAGGTAGGCGACTCGTCCTCAGCGCGGCGCATAATTGCTGCCACTTCCTCAGGACGAAGCGGCGTAGGTTCATCGCCCATGCCCACAAACCCCGTTACGCCTGGGGTATTGCGCACTACAAACCAAGAATCTTCTTCCAAAATCATCTCGACGAGCACATATCCAGGGAACACGTGGCGCTCCACCGTGCGGCGCTTACCATCCCGAACTTCGATTTCATCTTGAGTCGGGATGAAAACGTCGAAGATCTTATCCTTCATATTCATCGTTTCGATGCGCTGTTCTAAGTTTTTGCGCACCTTATTTTCGTACCCAGAATAGCAATGGATAACGAACCACTGGCGTTCGCCTTTATGCGCATCGCCTGACTCCTCTTCATCAGAGGCAGACACAGAAACCAGAGAGGAATCCTCCAGCTTTTCGCCTTCGATTTCCACTTTAGGTTCTTCGTTATCCATTAATTCTTCGTTATCCATAGCACTGGCCATTTTCTGGCCCCTTTTCTAAACTATCCAACCAGC
Organism: Candidatus Mesolinea sp. UBA5823; assembly: GCA_002417685.1. Lineage (GTDB taxonomy): Bacteria > Chloroflexota > Anaerolineae > Anaerolineales > Anaerolineaceae > Mesolinea. The sequence continues at coordinate 3,617 of DICP01000047.1, read as the reverse complement.
AGCCCGATGAGTTGACTGAAGGCAAAGTCCAAAATGCCTAAAATTGCAGCCATAATCACCGTAACGATCAAAACAATCTTGGTGAGTGCCCAAGCTTCCTTAGGGGTTGGCCAAGTCACCTTGCGCAACTCGCCCACCGTCTCACGCCAAAAGCGTGAAATTCCCTGAAAAATATTGTTCTTTTTCTTACTCTTTGCCATCACAATACTCCTGGTTGATAACTCAACGCCGCGGCTGGCACGGCGTTAAGTTCTTTTCTCAACAGGTCAGGTAGGACTTGAACCCACAACCCCCGCTTTTGGAGAGCGGTGCTCTGCCAATTGAGCTACTGACCTAGGCAACCTCAGCCAGCTTTGGGCTGACGAAGGTTATTTCACCTCGCGGTGCAAACGATGCTGACGGCATCGTGGGCAATATTTCATCAATTCCAAGCGACCAGGATCATTGCGCCGATTCTTTTCAGTCGTGTAATTGCGTTCCTTACACTCTGTGCAGGCTAAATAAATCACTGGTCTAATATCTTTCTTTTTCGATGCCATATTTCATCAACATGGCTGCTTTATTTCCGGAGCAGCCATGTTTCCTCCGTTCTCAGATTTATTCAATAATCTTCGTGATCTTGCCAGCGCCTACGGTCAAGCCGCCTTCGCGGATAGCGAAATCAGAACCTTGTTCCAGAGCTACTGGGGTAATCAGCTTGACTTTCAGTCCGTTTACATTATCGCCGGGCAAAACCATTTCAACACCTTCAGGCAGGGTCACATCGCCAGTTACATCCATCGTGCGGATGTAGAACTGTGGGCGATAACCGGTGAAGAATGCACTATGGCGGCCGCCTTCTTCGCGCTTAAGGATGTAAACGCTGGCTTCAAAAGTGGTGTGGGGCGTAATGCTGCCCGGTTTTGCCACAACCATACCGCGTTCCACCTGGTCGCGATCAATACCGCGCAGGAGCAAACCGACGTTATCACCAGCCATACCATAATCCAAGGTCTTGTGGAACATTTCTACGCCAGTAACAACCGATTTCAGAATGTCATCGCGCAAACCGACGATATCCACAGGGTCGTTGACTTTGATCTGACCGCGTTCGATACGGCCAGTCACCACAGTACCGCGGCCCTTGATGGTGAACACATCTTCAATCGGCATCATAAAGGGCTTATCCAGCTCGCGAACAGGCTCTGGGAAGTAGTTATCGATGGTATCAAGCAGCTCGATAATCGGCTTATATTCCGGCGCGTTGATATCCGTGGAAGTGCTTTCCAAAGCTAACTTCGCTGACCCGCGAATAATGGGGGTTTCATCGCCTGGGAATCCATTTTTAGTCAAAAGTTCACGGATTTCCATTTCGACCAGCTCAAGCAGCTCGGGGTCATCCATCATGTCAACCTTATTAAGGAAGACAACAATGGAAGGAACCTCAACCTGGCGTGCCAGCAAGACGTGTTCATACGTCTGGGGCATGGGGCCATCAGGGGCAGAAACCACGAGGATCGCACCATCCACCTGAGCCGCACCGGTGATCATGTTCTTGATATAGTCACGGTGACCAGGCATATCGACGTGCGCATAGTGGCGTTTCGGCGTTGAGTATTCCACATGGGCAATATTTATGGTAATACCACGTGCCTTCTCTTCTGGGGCATTATCGATGCTATCAAACGCACGAAAGTCACCAAAGCCGCGCAGAGCAGAAACTTTAGTAATCGCTGCAGTTAGAGTTGTCTTTCCATGGTCGATATGGCCCATGGTACCCACATTCATATGGGGTTTTGACCGATCAAATTTTTGTTTAGCCATACTTATCTCCTTAACATAATTACATTTTTACAATTTATTTCGGCAAAAAGCCCTCAATGGGATTCGAACCCATGACCTCGTTCTTACCAAGAACGCGCTCTACCGACTGAGCTATGAGGGCAGCCGCAAACAGGATCTTATCAAGATCCAGATGGACGGTGAAGGATTCGAACCTCCGAAGGCCTCTGCCAACTGATTTACAGTCAGTCCCCGTTGTCCACTTGGGTAACCGTCCATGTTTCCTTGGGCGCTAGCTCTTTACCCGCTGGAGATTGAGGTTGACCATGTCAATCCCAATCGCTAACGGCTAACCTGAGCCGACGATGGGAATCGAACCCATAACCTACCGCTTACAAGGCGGTTGCTCTGCCATTGAGCTACGCCGGCGCCCTTGTTATTAAATTATTAAATATCGGCTCCTCTGTATCTAAAAAAGTATATCAAAAGCCGAACCAATCTGCAAGCCTGATTTTATTTTCCAGACTATACAGCAAGCCGTGAGTCTATCAGACCAAGCCATATTCGTCAAGCAAAATTTTGCTAAGTTACTGTTTCAAGAGTTCGTAGTTCTCCCTCGCTCGGTACCCTACTGGTAGGCTACGCACTCGGAGACCGGCGAAAACCAGATTAATTAATATGGCGTGGTGCGGATTAAGCCTGCCTGAACCTTTTGCAGCGTTTCTTCAAACAAGCGCTGTTTCCCTTCTGTGAGGATCTCTGCATTGATCTGAGAAAGCGTCAGGCTGGCGTTTACCGCTTCCACCAGCTCACCTGCCAGCAGCTGCCCAACCATGTCAGTCAACGCGATAGACTGATCCGCGCCCAGCACGGCAATCCAGGCAGCGCTGTCATTCAAGCCTGCCTGCCCATCCGTCCCCACGAGCTTTACACCTGAGGAGGTGAGGTAATTCACCAGATCTGGGGAGCTAACCTCCGGCTGGATATAGACACCCTGAACAGTGTTGGCGAGCAGCACATCGGCGGCGCCTTGCCAATCCGCCTGGCTGGTAGGGTCCGCAATCTGCGCTGTAATGGGGTAGTACAAAACTGGCCCAAAGCGCGAGTTACACAGCCCGCAAAAAAAACGTGCCCCAACGATAAACGAACCTTCGGTCGCAGCGCCAGCTTGCGTCCCAGCCTGTGAGATTACCCCAACGCGATAGTCTGGTATGGTCAGCGCAAGTAAATATCCTGCCAAAAAGGCACGATCTTCAACTGAGACCCCCGTGCTAATCACGGGATGTACATTTGCGCTTGTTGCTGTCTCTGGTAAGCCCAAACCCAAGAATTGCACCGTAGGCGCATCCGCTGCCAGCGCACTCACCGCCTCAACGGGGGCTAATGACACCACGACGCGCGTGCCACCTGCCAAGTCCTGACTGCTCAGATCCTGGCGCTGCTCAAAGCTCGTGCCAACGGTGTTGGCATAGCTACTCAGCTGCTCGGAGAGCGATTGCGCAAGGGCTGCGTCGCTGCCTGCTGGCGCCCATAAGATGATAGCAGCGGCGCCTCCAGCTGTTGGAAGCGGCGTTTGCATAGTTGCAAGCGTACTTTCAATGGTTATAGCAGGTAAAGCAAAGGTGCTCGTAGCCGTGGGCTCTGGAGTGAGCGAGGCTGTCCTTCCGCCACAGCCAGCCAAAAAAACCAGCATTAAGAGAGCAGAAGCGATTAACTTGCTGGAAGATTTTATTTTCATGGGCTCCATTTTACCGCAACACATTACGATGCAGAAAATATTAAGGCTATACCGCACGCTTCCAGGATAGCAATCTGCATCCTTCTAAAAATCGAAGTTCGGAAGAGGCTTTATAATC
>DICP01000065.1:3012-6300 GCA_002417685.1 Candidatus Mesolinea sp. UBA5823 | reverse complement strand
TTCTTCACCGTGATTTTTTTTTATTGCGCATAGATAATGCTAAGTTTATTCTGTTGTGCGTTGATTGATAGGGGTTACCCCGCCTATCTGCTCAGCCTGGAGGACGCAATAAGCATTGCCATTCAAGCGTTCAGTAACCTCATAACCCATGTATATATCTCGTGCTAATACAAACAGCCCATGGCGCGGAGCCATACAAGCGATTGCGCCATTCTGGCTTAGGCTGTTTTTATGGCTGAGCATGAATTCAAGCAAAGCTTCTGCTAGCGCCTGGCTTTCGCTGGGGGCGTAGCGGCATAACTCTAGAGTCTCAAACGATTTGGTACACTCCAGAACTGCCGGCATAGGTTGTTCTGCGGCACAAAAAGCCATGATATGGTGTGGGTGGGTGTGCACAAGTGCTGTGGCTTCTGGGTAAAAGTGCCGAAGGAGCGTAAAATGCGCACGGGCTTCACGTGAGATTTCGCCATCCCCTTCTATAATATTACCTTCCAAATCTAAGACTAAAACTTGATGAGGTTTAAGCTGCCAATGCCAACGTGCCCCAGAAAATCTGGGCGTCATGATGATGGTATCGTCAAGACGGATGCTTAAGTTACCTCCAGTGCTATCAGTGAGGAAGCGGCGGTAAAGCTCGGCTCCAAACTCAGCAATGACCTCACGGGCGGTTGTGATTTCCATAAGTCCTCGATTTGAACGGCGACTTTCTATTCACTTTCCTCTGGTTTCGTGGAGGGCTCAGCATTGATGATTTCATCTAAGGCTTGGATGGTCTTATCCAGCTCAAAGCCTGTTAGGAAAGGTACGCCGCTGAGCTTAGGAATGCCATAGTCGGTGGGGTCGCTGGGAGCAATCTGAACAAGCACGTCGCAGCCAGGCACTGCTTCTTTAAGCTTTCGAAATTCAGCCACTTTGACACTTACATCCCACTTGCGTTCAGCGGCAATTTTACGGATTTTCGCGGCAGTAGTTTCTGCTGTTGCCATGCCGGATACACACGAAACTAAAATGACCTTATGAGCCATAATATTCTTCTCCTCGTCCATCTAAAGTTTGAACGGATCTAATCTTCTTCTTCCGCTAACCGTATAAATTCTAACGCATCTAACAGATGTTGGTAAGCCGTAGCAGAATCTAATGCACTTTTGAGCAACGGAAGGAAGCCTTCCAGCTGAAAGGTACTCACCAGGCGGCTTAGCCAGGTTACTTGCTCATCAGGCTCGAGGATGGAAAGCATAAAAACAATTTCTACTGGCACCGTTTGATCCTCTGTACCCATTTCATCGAAGGTGACAGGATGCGCAAGGATGGCGACCGCTACTGCTGGCTTGAGGACGTGCTCTTTCTCGGTATGTGGCAAGGCGACTGCCACCTCGGCAGTGCGTAAGCCGGTAGGGAATTGGCGCTCCCGATTGAGGACTGCTTGCAGATAGCATTCGCGCACATAGCCGGCTTGGAAGAGTCGATTAGCTAGCAGCGTCAGCACTTCTTGCCAATCAGCTGCTTCCATGCCAACGGAGATAAGCTCTTCACGAAGAAGATCGATGGCTGAACCGGAATTCGCTGCCTTGTCTGGCTGAAGAGACTTTTGCTTCATAGAGTGATTACCGACATGAAGAATTTCTTAAGAGTTTATTTAATTATAATGCTTTAATTATGACCAAAGACTTTGCTATATCGATAATTGTGACGAATAATAGACATCTTTTGTCTATTATCCTATATGAAAATGACGATTCTTTCCTCGCTTGATAACCTGCCACACTTGACACTCGAGTCGGTCTGGCAGCTCCTGAATGAAAAGAGCGCATAAGCAGATAGCATCGATCTCTAAAAAAACAACAGCCAAAAGCACAAGCCTATTCACATTGCGTATGCCTTATGCAATTAATATCATGCTTATAAGACACGGAAATGCGAGCTCTACTTCTGCGGCCTGGATATAATGTGTGGAATATGTGCTCCTCCAAAGCTCCAGGATTTGACCTCAATCTAAATGTGATACACAGCTGTGTTACTGGCTTGCAAGGATGCTCCTGATCTCCTCAGGAAGAAGCTCATTTAGCTTTTCGGGAACTTTCAAGTGATGGTAGCCCGCATGTATGTTGCGTTGGATCCCGGCGAAAAAGATGGCATTTAAATATTGAGTTTTGTTTAGACCTATGCCCTGAGCGCAAGCCTCAAACCATTTGTCAGGAATCATCTGCTGGCCATTGATTTCAATCGCGTAGAATTTACCGTTCGAATACATGACGTCCAAGCGGGCATAGTCTCGCACGCCTACGCTGGCAAAAGCTTGACGGCCAAACGCGACCAATCGGTCTCGGATTTCAGGCTCAAGCACAGGGATTGCAAACGTATTGTGCTGGTCCTTATCTTGGGTAGTCACGATACGTGGTTTGTGCATCACCTTCATCTTGATGCGGGCCGGCAGGAGAAGAGACCTCTGCCCGTTCCCGATCAGGGCAATAGTATATTCGCGAAAATCGGGTGCCGCTCCCAAGTATCTTTCAACTAAAATCTGATTATAAAATTTGAGCAACGCTTTTGCTTTGGTAATCAGTCTGGCCTTTGACCACACGATTGAATTCTCATCCAAACCCCGGCTATTGCCTTCAGCATCGGGTTTAATAATCAATGGAAATTGGGCTGCCTCGAGCAACTTATCGATTTTTTCTTGCAGGGCTTCATCTTTGCGAATAACACAGAATTCTGGTGTAGAAACTTGATTTTGCTGCCAGAGCTGCTTGAGAGCGGATTTTACTAATACCAATTCCAAAGTTTTCGCATCGGAACCAATATATGGCATACGCCGTTCGTCCAGCAACTTGCTGATGTTAATCTCTTCGCCCCTAGGCTGCTTTACAAAATAAATTGCAGGGAAAACAATATCGGGCTTTTCTTGATCTAAAATAGTTAAGAATTGATCATATTCGAAAATAGACGCAACTGTAGCTTCTACTCCGCCTTCTGCAAGCTCCGAAGCCAAATCGGCAAAACGGCGCTGATCTTCTTCGGCACGCTCTTTCCGCGGTTGGCTTGCGATTAAAACTTTCAACTTTCACTCCTTTCATGAGCACAGTCTAACTTAAAAAAATAAAAATCTCAAATGAGAGGCAGCTAAAAGCAAGAAAAGTTGTGATGGCTACTAAGACGCATTGCAACTTGGTCATCTTCGAATATCAAGGGGATGATAAACTTAGTTAGAATGAGGAAATAAAATGGCATATCTCCTACAATCTGCAACCGCACTGGCGCACCCGAATATTGCCTTCATCAAATACTGGG
>DICP01000065.1:0-2995 GCA_002417685.1 Candidatus Mesolinea sp. UBA5823 | reverse complement strand
CCAGCTGCGCCTGCCACTAACTGGCTCGCTCTCTATGGCGCTGGACGGGCTGGATACGGTTACACGCGTCAGCTTCGATCCAGATTTAGCAGCAGACCGTTTCATTCTGAACGGGATGGAACAGTCTGGCGCAGCGCTCCAGCGCGTGACACATTTTTTGGAACACGTGCGGCAGTTGGCGGGTCTGAACCGCTTTGCTCAGGTGGAAAGCACTAGTAATTATCCTTCTGGAGCTGGCATTGCCTCATCTGCGGCGGCGTTTGCTGCCTTAGCGGTGGCTGCGAGTAAGGCTGCCGGCTTAGAGCTGAGCGAAGTGGAGCTTTCACGCTTAGCCCGGTTGGGCTCCGGTTCAGCCTGCCGCTCGGTGCCAGGCGGGTTCGCCGAGTGGCTACCGGGCAGCGGAGATGCGGATTCCTACGCTGTTCAGATTGCCCCGCCAGAGCACTGGGACTTAGTGGACTTGATCGTGGTAGTGGACCGCGGCGAGAAAGCCGTCGGCTCAAGCGCTGGGCATAAGCTGGCAGCAACCTCACCGTTGCAAGCGCTGCGCGTAGCGGGGGAGCCTGAGCGGCTGGAGCAGTGCCGCATAGCCATCCTTACGCGCGATTTTGAGCGCTTAGCGCAAGTCGTGGAGCTGGATTCCGAGTGGATGCATGCCGTAATGCGCACAAGCAAGCCACCGCTATACTATTGGAAGCCTGCCACTGAAATCGTCCTTTGGTATGTGCGCGCCTGGCGGGCGCGGGGCCACGCGGTTTGCGCCACCGTCGATGCCGGCCCGAATGTGCATGTGATCGCACTGGCGCAAGAAGCGGATTGGGCGGAAGCGCAGCTGCGCGCTTTGCCGGATGTGCAAGAAGTGCTCAAGGCGAAGCCGGGGGGTGGGGCAAAAATTATAGTTTAACAATTAATAAAATCTATGACTTTGTTTACAATGTTATGTCAACAATTCTATTAGACTTAATCACTGCATTATTGGCCAATATAAGTCCAGGTACCGCAATCCTCAACCATTACTTGAAATGCATTCGATGGCACGTACATTGTGCCACCTGCCATCCCAAAATGATTATCGATAATTTCACCTGTAGAAGTTGTTACTTCCCAGTAGCAATCATCCCCTGTTCCCGAGGATCTCCAAATTCCTGGTACTATATCAATATTAACTAAATAAAATCCATCCGTAAAATCTGCCATTTTAGGATTTGGAGTCATTGTAAATGTTGCAGTTTGTGTTGGAGTAAGTGTAATTGTAGGAGTATATTCAGGAGTAGGTGTAGAAGTTGCCGTGACTACAATAATTATTGGAGTAAATGTTGACTGAGGTGTATATGTTGGGTAAGAGGTATACGTTGGATTTGGAGTTAATGAGGGAAGCGGAGTAAATTTTTCAACAGTTGATTCAATTCCACTAACAATACTTGAATCAACTGTTAATTGGATTTTTTCTTGAGATGGAGTACAAGATGTAAGTAAAAGTAAAAATAGTAATAAACAAATAAAAGAATTTTTCATATCACCCTCATATTAAAATGATATTCCTTTTTGGAGAATAGTCAAGGCACAAGATTCCAGCTTTCTTTGGCCCCGAGTTTGCGGATTCTACGGTACAATGGCTCAAACACAAACTCATAGAGGATCTCTCACTCTCCTCTGTCTAAAATATGGACATTTGAAATATTACCATTTAAAATTAATATTTTTGAGAACAACAGATAATTAATTGTCATTGTTTATTTTATCTCCACCCGCAGCGGGTAGTGGTCCGATGGGTAACGGCCAGCCTGAGTAAAGGTATCCACCGAGGCGGAAAGCACATGCAAGCTTGGCGATACCAGCACCCAATCGATGCAAGCCCGGGCTGTCGGATTGCCAAAACCGTGGAAGGTCGCCTGATCCCGGGCGCCGGGGTTAGCCTGCCGCCAAGTATCCAAAAGCTGTCCATCTTGGGTGAGCGTCTTGTAGACGCGTGAGCGCTTGCTGGCATTGAAATCCCCCGTTAGGATGGCCGAGCAGCCGGCGGAATGATCCATCAACCAGCTGTGCAGCATTTCAGCAGAGTGCCGCCTTGCGGCTGGGACTAGGTCGAAGTGCGTATTCGCGAAAAGCAGTTCCTGCCCTGTAGATTTTAGACGCAAACGAGCCCAACTGACTGTGCGCGGGAACTGGCCACCCCAGCTGAGGCCGCCGGGTTCTTCGGGCTCTTCGCTCAGCCAGAAATCGCCGCCATCAAGCAGCTTAAAACACTCTTTGCGCAGCATTAGGGGTGCCATTTCGAGCGCTGTTTTGCTTTCACCACCGCGCGGCATGCCAAAAAAGATATATCCAGGCAGGTTTTTAATCAGGTATTGAGCTTGCCCATCACCACGGCACTCCTGCAAGCCCAGCAAATCAGGCGCATAGGCTAGGATGCGATCGAGCACCAGGTTTTTGCGCTGTTCCCAAGCGTTCACGCCATCATCGCAATTGGCGCAGCGGATATTAAAACTCATTATGCGCAGCATATTCTGATTATGCCATGAAGCTGCGGGAAACGGTCTTATATAACAAAAAGGATCCTTGTACAAGGATCCTTTTGCTTATGTGGTTAATTCTGCGCTTATGCCATGCTGAGCGCCAGGACAGCTTTTTGAGCGTGCAGGCGGTTCTCAGCTTCGTCATAAACGACCGAATGCGGGCCGTCGATGACCTCATCCGTAATCTCGATGTTTCGATCGGCGGGCAAGGGGTGCATATAGATGGCATCTTCCTTGGCAAGCTGCATGCGGCGTTGATCCATAATCCAGTCCTTATATGAATCCTGGATGCGCTTGCCTTCAGCCGGGTCAGAAGTGGTCAGTAGTGGACCCCAGGATTTGGCATAGACGATATCTGCACCCGTGATGCCTTCGTCCATGTCATGCACGATCTCGAAGGAGGTGCCGGCTTTTTTGGCTTCGTCGCGGGCTTGTTGTTCAATCTCAGGCATCAGCCTGAATTCCTCAGGGTAAGCGAG
>DICP01000086.1 GCA_002417685.1 Candidatus Mesolinea sp. UBA5823 | reverse complement strand
ATTTTGCTACTTTAGGACATTATCACTTTGCTCTTACACTGATGAGTTTTTGGGACGGTTTATAAACCCCCTGCGGTATAATTTCACCCATGCCTGTAATCGTCTCACTGGACCTGGAAACAACTGGTCTGGATCCCAACCTAGATTCCGTGATCGAAATTGGAGCTGTGAAGTTCAACCAGAACCGCATTGATTCTGAGTTCTCCACGCTCATCAATCCGCGCAAACCAATCCCCCAGTTCATCAGCAACCTCACAGGCATCTCCAATAGTATGGTCCAGAATGCACCTATATTGCAAGACGCACTGCCTGAATTGATCGATTTTATCGGGAGTGCGCCTATTTTGGGGCAAAACATCAGCTTCGATTTAGCTTTTTTGCATAAGGCTGGCGCTTTCCGCGATAATGCTGCCATAGACACATACGAATTAGCTTCTGTGCTCATGCCCACGGCTAGCCGCTACAATTTAGGATCATTAGCCCGGCAATTGGGCGTTCTGCAGCCTGCTACCCATCGCGCTCTGGATGACGCCAAAGCCACGCATGCAGTTTACCTCAAGCTGCTCGAAAAGCTCGAGGAGCTGCCATTGGAGCTCGTGGCGGAGATCTTACGCTTGAGTGAGGATCTCGACTGGAATGGCGAGCTACCATTCCGCTGGAGCCTGCAGAAAATGATGCACCAAGGGATCCAACCAAAACGGGTAATCGGAGAAGCGGGTGCATTGCTTTATGAATTGGGCAAACCTGAGAAGACTAAACCTTTGGTTCCCCAAGAAGTGATTAAACCTCTGGATGTAGAACTCTTAGCGGAAGCTTTACAGCCCGGCGGTGAGTTCGACAAGCACTTCCCAGAATTTGAGCACCGGTCACAACAGGTACAGATGCTGCAAGCAGTCGCTCAAGCCCTTTCTGAAGGCAAGCATCTCATGGTCGAGGCAGGCACAGGCATCGGCAAATCATTAGCGTATCTCATCCCAGCGGCTTATTGGGCATTGCAAAATGGTGAACGCGTGGTCATTTCTACCAACACCATCGCTTTGCAAGATCAGCTTATCCACAAAGACATCCCCGATATGATGACAGCGCTAAACCTGCAGATTAACGCGTCCGTGCTCAAGGGACGCAGCAATTATCTCTGCCCGCGAAGGCTGACGCTGATGCGCCGGCGTAAATTAGAGAACGTTGATGAGCTGCGCGTACTGGCTAAGGTGCTCGTCTGGCTGCAGAGCAGCACCAGCGGCGACCGCAATGAGATTAACCTGAATGGATCAGCAGAAAATTTGGTTTGGTCGCGCCTTTCGGCTGAGGACGAAGGCTGCAAGTTGGAGGTTTGTCTCAAGCGTACCGGAGGGCGCTGTCCCTTTTATAAGGCACGCATGGCAGCCGAAAGTGCCCACATCTTGGTGGTGAACCATGCTTTGCTTCTGGCAGATACGGCTTCCGAAAATCGTATTTTGCCTGAGTATAACTATCTGATTGTGGATGAAGCTCATCATTTGGAATCTGCCACCACGGATGCCATGTCCTTCCGCTTGCGTGCGCCAGATGTTACCCGCTTAGTTCGCGAGATTGGCAGTACGGAGCAAGGTATATTGGGCCAGCTGCTGAGCTTAGCCAAACCACTACTCAAACCCTCAGATCTTTCCGCCCTGACCATGGCAATTGAGCATGCCACAGATCAAGCTTTCCGGTTGGATAATGCCATGACAACTTACTTCAAAGCTCTGGATTTTGTGCTCGAAGAGCTACGCGAAGGCAAGCCGCTGGGCACTTATCCGCAGCAAGCCCGCATCCTTCCAGCGACGCGCACCCTGCCTTGCTGGCTGGATGTCGAAATTGCTTGGGAACAAGCAAAGGCTAACCTGGAAGCGTTGCTGGAGGCTCTCAAGACCGTGCGCGAAATCTTGCGTGCATTAGCTGAGGCTGATGTGGAGGAGGCTGAAGACTTGCTTGGCTCCTTAGCCAGCATGAATGGTAACCTGCAAGAAATTGGCATCCAAGTGGATAACCTAACTCTCTCCCCGGATCCAAATCAGATTTATTGGGTCGAACTGGATCCGCTGCAAGGCAGGCTTTCTTTGCAAGTGGCACCTCTGCAAATTGGCTACCTAATGGAAAAATACCTTTGGCATCAAAAAGCCAGCGTTGTGCTCACCTCGGCAACACTTACCACGCACGGGGAATTTGATTATCTGCGCAAGCGGCTTTCAGCTTACGAAGCAGATGAGCTTATCTTAGGCTCGCCTTTTGATTATGAAAATGCCGCTTTAGTCTACGTTGCTCGCGATATCCCCGAGCCCACTGACGCACATGGGCACCAACGTGCCACGGAAGATGCTCTCATTCATTTAGCTAAAGCCACTGGCGGCCGTATGCTTGCGCTTTTCACCTCCTATGCCCAACTGCAAAAAACCGCCCGTGCCATCGAAGGACCTTTGGCTAGTGCCGATATCACTATCTATCAACAAGGAGAGGGCGCCTCACCCTCAGCGCTGTTGGACGTCTTTAAAGAAACGCCGCGGGCTGTTCTGCTGGGCACGCGCGCATTTTGGGAAGGCGTGGACGTGCCCGGTGAGGCGCTATCGGTGTTAGTCATCGTAAAGCTGCCATTTGACGTCCCTAGTGATCCCATCATTGCCGCTCGAGCAGAGTGTTTTGATGACCCGTTCAATGAATACAATTTGCCCGAGGCAATATTGCGCTTCAGGCAGGGCTTCGGCCGCCTGATCCGCACTCAAACTGACCGTGGTGTGGTTGCCGTTCTGGATAGGCGTATCCTGAGTAAACAATATGGCAAGTTTTTTCTTGAGTCACTGCCAAAATGCACCTTTGTGGAAGGTCCGTTAGCTAACCTTCCAGACAAAGCTGCCCGTTGGTTAGGGCTTTAACCTACAGCGCTAATAAAAGTTAAATGGTGCTTCCAGAATGGGTGAAGAGTAGAAAAGCCATTTATAATCAAGAAGAGCAAACGCAAAAATTCAACATTGATGATGGAGTGATTATGACCGAAGATAAAAAAATCCGTGTAGCAATTATCGGCGTGGGCAATTGTGCCTCTTCGCTGGTGCAGGGTGTAAATTATTACCGCGATGCTCAAGAGGACGACCGCATCCCTGGACTGATGCACGTAAACTTAGGCGGCTACCACATCCACGATATCGAATTTACAGCTGCTTTTGATGTGGTCGATACAAAAGTGGGCAAAGATCTCTCTGAAGCTATTTTTGCCTATCCCAATAACACTTATAAATTTTGTGATGTGCCTCTTATGAATGTGCCCGTTTATCGCGGCATGACGCATGATGGCTTAGGCAAATACCTTTCTACCATCCTCACAAAGGCGCCTGGTCCGACCGATGATATTGTAGGCATTCTCAAATCCACACACACAGATATATTGATCAATTATCTGCCGGTTGGCTCAGAGATGGCGACCAAGTGGTATATGGAGCAGGCACTCGAAGCTGGCGTTGGCGTGATTAACTGCATCCCCGTCTTTATCGCCAGCTCAGAGTATTGGGCTGAACGCTTCCGCAAGCGTGGTTTGCCCATCATCGGCGATGATATTAAGAGCCAGGTGGGCGCCACCATTGTGCATCGCGTGCTAACCAGTCTGTTTGTGGACCGCGGCGTCCAGTTGGATCATACTTATCAGCTCAACTTTGGCGGGAACACGGACTTTATGAACATGCTCGAGCGCGAGCGCTTGGAATCCAAAAAAATCTCTAAGACCGGTGCGGTAACCAGCATGCTGCCTTATGAGCTGGAAGAGGAGGACATTCATGTTGGCCCCAGCGATTACGTCCCTTGGTTGAAAGACCGCAAGTTTTGCTACATCCGCATGGAAGGCACGACGTTTGGTGACGTACCGCTCAACCTGGAATGCAAGCTGGAGGTGTGGGATTCGCCAAATTCTGCCGGCGTAGTGATCGATGCTATCCGCTGCCTCAAGTTAGCACTCGACCGTGGCATTGCCGGCCCAGTGATCGAGCCTGCCTCGTATTTCATGAAAACACCACCCGTGCAGTTTAAAGATGAGATCGCGCTGGAAAAGACCGAAGCGTTTATCAGGGGAGAAAATCCAACTGCATGAACCTCCTGCCATATAGGAAATAACCGGAAGAACACATAGAAGAAAAGGTGAGTATTAAATGGAATCGCTACCTCCAGAGAAACGCGACTTTGTCAATACCTTTTTAGCAGAGCCTCGCATTGCCCGCATGGCTACGGCGAATAAAATTGGTCAGCCGCATGTTGTCCCGGTTTGGTATGCTTGGGATGGGAACACGCTATGGATTAGTGCCTACGCTGATACCCGAAAGGTCAAAGACTTGCAAGAAAACCCTTTAATCAGCGTTGCCATCGATGAGGTTTCGCAGGACGGCAAAACACAAGCGGTAATCTTGGAAGGCAAAGCAGTACTTCTGCATGAACCAGCAGAACTGTTAAAGCGTCAGTTCACCTGGATCTACAGCCGTTACGTTGGGGCTGACCACGTTTTAGAACCGACTTATCAAGATTGGATAAACGATCCACTAAATACTTTGATTAAACTTGCTCCAAATAAAATTTATGTCTGGAGTTGGTAAGCATAATAAACTGCCGTGGGTCCCGTTCATCCCACGGCAGTTTTTGGACTTTACGTCTTAGAATCTTATGCCTTAGCGTTTTGTAAAGCAAAATCCCAATTAATTAATTTATCCAGCACGGCTTCCACGTAAGCCTGGCGGCGGTTTTGATAGTCTAGGTAGTAGGCGTGTTCCCACACGTCCACAGTGAAGAGCGGCTTCTTGCCATCCAACCAAGGCACACCGGCATTGCTGGTGGTAACGATAGCAAGCTTACTGTTCTCCATTACCAGCCAAGCCCAGCCGCTGCCAAATTGACCAACAGCAGCAGTGGTGAACTGCTTCTTGAAGTCGTCCAGGGTGCCAAAGTTGGCTTCGAGCAAAGATTTCATCTCCGCTGAGATTGCCAAGCTGCCAGCAGCTGCTATACTCGTCCAGTAAAAGTCATGGTTCCAAGCCTGAGCAGCGTTATTGAACAGGCCAGTTTTGCCCTCTTTATTCGCTGCAACAACGATCTCTTCCAGGGATTTACCTTCAAGCTCAGTTCCAGCAATTAGTTTGAGGGTGTTATCGACATAGGCTTTGTGGTGCTTGCCATAATGGAAACTAAGGGTGTTTGCAGAAATAACCGGGTCAAGGGCGTTTTCTGCAAAAGGAAGTTGAGGTAATTCAACAGGGGTTTTGGTTGAAATTGCAATGGTCATATTTTCCTCTTTTCTTTGAACTAATCTCCCATTGTGGGGTCAATCAATTTTGAGCATGGTGCTTGAAGGTTTGTTATTTGCTTCAAGCAAAGCGCTCGTTTTACGACGTTTATTATAGCTTTTATTATACAAGATTTGTCGCAAATAGGTGGCTTTTAGCCTGTTTTTTTAAGCGTTTATTCGCCAATAATTTTGATTAATACGCGTTTGCGACGTCTGCCGTCAAACTCGCCATAAAATATCTGCTCCCAGGTGCCCAAGTCGAGCTTTCCGGCTGTGAGCGCCACAACAACCTCCCTGCCCATAATCTGGCGTTTGATATGCGCATCAGCATTATCTTCACCGGTGCGGTTATGTTCATATTGGCTGATAGGCGCATGGGGTGCGATGTGTTCTAACCAGACTTCGTAATCGTGGTGCAAACCTGTTTCATCATCATTAATGAATACCGAAGCGGTAATGTGCATCGGGTTCACCAACACCAAGCCTTCTTGAATGCCGCTTTCCCGCACTGCCTTCTCCACCTGTGGCGTGATATTGACAAACCCACGTCGCGTGGGTAGGTACATCATAATTTCTTCGCGATAACTCTTCATGATTTGCTTCTCCCTTTCTTAAGGACTTCTTTTATATTTTACCTGAGAGAAATCCCTTCATCCGCAAATGGTGTTGAAAAACATTGGTTAATCGATTACATACAAATTTTTCAAAGTTAAGCATTTCACCCGCCCTCACCCTGCCCTCTCCCAGCTCCAAATCCAGTTCGTTTTTCAGCGTCAATCTGCTGGGAGAGNNTTTTTAATGTTCTGGACATTTTTAACACCCTCTCCGCACTTATTTTCTGTGTGTTACAATCTCGCCACACTAACCCGCTGGCTTATCTACGCTAAGCCAGCTCTTACACATCCAGAGAAGCGTCACCTCTCGATGATGGTGAGAGGAATAAAGTATACTTAGGGACAAAGCTAGATCTTATACAGAACTATGGCAAACCTCGAAGAACAAACGCCCCCGACCAAAAAGAAGACTTGGCGGTTTGTAATTATTCTGATTGTGTTGGGGTTAGCGGTCAATCTGCTGCTCCCACAGATCTCCAATTTCACGGAGGCATGGTCCGTCGTCAAAACGATGACCTGGTGGGCGGTGGGTTTAGCCGCCCTCTCTATAATCTTCAGCTACCTCAGCTATGGGTATTGCATCCATGCGATTGTGGCAAGCCGCAAGCAGCAGCTCTCAGTGCCCAAGTCCACACTAATCGTCATGTCGGCTACCAGCGTCGGATTAGTAGCGGGCGGTTGGGTCACCCTGGCGGGCTCAATTTTCAGCTCGGTAAAGCGCGAAACAGAGGATAATGGCACCGCCACAATTACCGGGCTGCTACCCTCCATGCTGTTGAATATGTCCATTGCTCTCATCGCCGTCGTCGGACTGGTGTACTTAGGCATCATCGGGCAGCTCACCAACGGTCAGCTGGTCCAATACCTTATTTTCCTGTTTTTATTAATGTTCATTACCTTCGGTTCCCTGCTGGTGTTGGTCTTTCCGAAGTTTACTTATAAAGTCATCAACTGGGCACTCTGGCATTGGAACAAAATTCGTAAAAAACCATACGATCCACAAAAGACCCGGGACATGCTCGATAATCTCATCTTCTCTTGGAAAGAAATGGGACGCGGCAACTGGAAGAAACCCTTGTTAGGCGCTTTCGGCTATACACTTTTTGACTTGCTGGCAATGTATCTGATTTTTATCGCTGCGGGCTATAACATTAAATTAGGCGTACTTTTTGCCAGCTATGGGCTGCCCTATCTGCTTGCCAAAATTGCTTTCATTTTCCCGGGTGGCATTGGTGTGGTGGAAGCTACCATGGCTGCCATTCAAACCAGTTTGGGTGTCCCCTCCGAAATTAGCGTGGTTGTCATCTTGGTTTACCGTTTGTTCTCCTTCTGGGCACCGACGCTGCTTGGCTTTGCCGCGATGGGTTACCTTAACCATAACGTGCCAGAAACTGCACCAGAAAAACCGCTCGTCGCGCAAATGAGCCCTGCCAACCCCGGCGATCCGCATGACGAAACGCCCTGAACAACCCGCAGACTCAAAGTGAAATTCTGATGCCTTTCACACCTTTGCACATGGGCCCAGGCATGGCGGTCAAAGCCATTGCCCAAGATAAGTTCAGCCTGATCATCTTCGGCTGGGCGCAAATTCTGATCGACCTGCAACCACTCGTTGTTGTCCTCACTCATGAAGGTCAAACTCACGGCGTGACGCACACCTTCGTGGGCGCCGCAGTGCTTGGAGCAGTTGCTGCAGCCTCAGGCAAACCCCTCGCTGAAGGGCTGCTCAATCTGTTCGGGAAGAAAGGTAAGCCACGCTTGCACATCAGCTGGAATACTGCTTGGTGGAGCGGCTTAGTAGGGGGGTTGAGCCATGTGCTCCTTGATGGACTAATCTATCCGGATATGAGCCCTTTTTGGCCTTTTGTTCAGGGCACGCGTATGGACGTTTTTACCAGCCGGGGCATGACTGCCTTCTGCATCTTTAGCGGATTAGCTGGCTTGCTGGTCTATTTTGTTTCGCGTGGCGTGGAAGCTTTCTATAAACATCATTTGGAAAAATCAAATTAAATCTACCCAATAAAATCAAAGGGTGTTGAAGAACATTGGTTAATCGATTACAT
>DICP01000080.1:6386-14007 GCA_002417685.1 Candidatus Mesolinea sp. UBA5823 | reverse complement strand
TTAGACGAGCAAATGAATTCATTGGCTAAGTGTCAAGAAATTGTCCAATGGAGAAATCGTTATAAATTGCACGAATTATGCATTTTTTCAGAATAAATCGGCTATAATTAAAGGATAATTTTCCGAAAATCGGATGAGCTCGCAGATGGTAGAGATTGAGAACATTACCGAAATTAGGCCGAGGGTCTTGGGCGAATTCCACGTTGAAGAGTTCGAACCCCGCACCGAAGCCATAGCACGCGCCTTTGAATGGGGTAAACAGGTGCATGCCGGTCAAACGCGCCTTTCCGGAGAACCTTACTTTGAAACCCATTGTGGTTGGGTGGCGAGCTTTGTGGACAACTTGGTCCATAAAGAAACTTGGACTATCGCCGCCTTATTACATGATGCTGTGGAAGATACCGGAGAGAGCCTTGACCAAATCAGGGCTCTTTTTCCGGGTGAAATGGGCGAAGAAGTCGCCCATATCATCGACGGGTTGACCAAAATGTCTAATCCACGGGATGGCAGCACGCGCGAGATGGACACTCTTCGTAAGATTGCCATGTTCCGCGACCCAGCTGTCTTTGTGATCAAGCTGGCAGATAAAAGTCACAACCTGATGACGCTTAAATACATGCCCCCAGGCAAGCAGTGGCAGAAAGCCACTGAGGCTATCCGTGCATACGGAAAGCTGGCTGGCATACTGAATTGCTACCGCTGGCGGCGGTGGATTGAGGATATGGCTTTCCCTTATGCCGAACCTGAATCGTACGACACCGTCAAAGCAAAGATCGATTCCGACCCACGCCTAAATTTGAATTTTATCCGCTATTACCTAGGGGAACTCGGTCACCTGATGGAACAGGAAGGCATTGATGGCGCGGTCCGCTTCACAGTCAACGGTTATTGGCAAGCTTGGGATAAGCTCCAACGCATGGCACGCGCACGGCGCACTTCTCTTCAGGATTTTTCTGCTGTGAATGACATCGTCAGCTTCCGTATGATCCTCAAAGATAATGACGAGATGGCATGCTACCGCTTGCTTTCACGTGTGAACCGCTATTTCGGCAAGAATTTAGATCAAGACCGATTTGATGACTACATTGCCACCCCTCAAAACGGCTATCGTGCCTTACAGGTAACCAGCTGGCTGCCAGGTATGGGTGCGATCGAAACCGCCATCGCCACAGAAGAGATGGAGGGTGAAAACACCTGGGGGATTATTTACGCCATCAATCACGGAAAAGACATTTCTAAATATCGCCCTGTGCAAATCTTTACCCCTTATGGCGGTACGCGCTTCTTGCAAGAAGGCGGCACAGTCTTGGATGGTGTGGCTGCGATCCAAGAGTTTTACTTAGATAAAATCAGCAAGGTCTTAGTCAATGGCGAGGAACGCCATATCTATGACACGCTCAGTCCCGGAGACGTGGTTGAAGTGGTTTCCACTGGCACACATCTGGTGCCCCAACCTGAATGGCTGAATCATTGTGATATTACTACTGCCCGCCGCCTGCGGGTTGTGTTGGCAACTGTGGCGCTTAAGGAAGCCAGCCAAAAAGGCAAGCAGCTTATTCATCCCCTATTGGCTAAGCGCGGAATACTTTCACTTGATGATGTCGCTTCACTTGAGAGCAGCCGCATAGATCAACTGCTCGGTTTGATGGCTTGCGCTAACTTGGATGACCTCTATTCCGCAGTCGGTGGAGGCTCAATTAACTTGCGTGAGCTGGATGATGCCTTAGACCGTGTTGGGATATCCCGCGCAGTGCTTAATTGGGTAACCATAGAAGTGAGCGGCTCCAATACTGCCAACCGCCCAGGCGTATTAGCCTACTTAGCTGGGTTAGTCTCTGAAGCTGGAGGAAATATCATTCACACCATTCACACGACCTCTGCTGATGGCAGCTTTTATTTACGGCTCGTATTGGCTGGTCTAGATGAGGAGCGTAAAGAACACTTACGAGAGCTTTACAGCAAAAGCCGCTTTCCCCTCGATCAAGTCGAAATTGTATAATTCATTAACGAGAGTCTTCTCTTCCCTATTCTTTAGGTTTGCTGTGTAATTTTTCTCAATCGAGGATGCTTCACGGAGTTTTTTACATACCGTGTTAGAATCAAGCCCGGTTTGGAGCAAATCCATAAGACATTTTTTGCTTCGCGAAGCAAGATATTTTGATGAATTAATTAATTCGTTGAGGGAATAAATATCCACGATGAACATGCTTAAAAAACATCCCTTTATCTTTTCAATCCTTTTTTCATTATTAGCGTTCTTTAGTTTGCTTCTCCCTCAAAGCGCAGGTGCACGTTCGCAGCAGCCTCAAGTTATCGGCCCAGAAATAGGCACACCCACCGCGGACTTAAGCAATGCAAAAGTGCACGGCTATTTTTTCTATTCCAAAGATTGCAGCCACTGCTTGGATATCCTCAATCAAATTGTCAACCCGCTTTTAGCCCAATATCCCGGACAGATCGACCTGCGCCTCTTGGAACTAAGCAACCCAAGCTACTACCAAGCACTGCTCAAGGTGGAAGCTGCTTACGCAGTTAAAGCCGAGGAGCGCGGACTGCCTACTGTGCTCATTGGCGATCAGCTCCTGATCGGTCAAGAGCCAAATGAACAAAAACTCCAAGCGCTTATCGAGCAAGGATTGCAAGGCGATGGTATCCCCTTCCCTGATATCGAGGGCATCGACCCTAATTTGATGATTTCCATACCGGTGGATGCGGCTAACACAAATGCAGAAGTCTGCACCACAGAAAATCCAGAGGCTTGTCAGGTAGATTTGCCGATCTATGCCGCTTATTTTTACCAAGTAGGCTGCAAAGAATGCAACCGGGTTGACACCGATATTAAATATTTACAGACCCTCTATCCGCAGCTGGTTGTAGAGGAGTTCAATATCTATGAAAATACGCCCTTAGCCAACTGGATGGCTGAGCGTGCAGGCCGCAGCCAGGATCTTTCCGTTCCTGCACTCTTTATTGGCGACCATGCCTGGATTGGTGAGGGCGAGATAACTCCGCAAGCCTTAGAACCGGTACTCCAGCAGCTCAGCCAGACAGGTTCGCCACGCTTCTGGGAGGAATTTAACCCCGAAGAAGGTCAAAACGCGCTTCTGCAAAGCTTTGAATCTATTGGCTGGTTAGCCGTGGTCTTGGCTGGATTAGTCGATGGCTTAAACCCCTGCGCTTTTGCCACAATCGTATTTTTCATCTCTTATCTGACGCTTAGCGGCAGAAAAGGTAAAGAAATCCTCATCACCGGCGCCAGCTTTACTATTGGGGTCTTTCTCGCCTACCTGCTGGTTGGGCTGGGTTTTTATAAAGTATTGGACCTGGTCAAAGAAACCTTGGCGGTCGTGAGCCGCATAGTTTATATGATTACTGCTGGTTTGTGTATTGTCCTAGCTGTCCTTAGCATCAGAGACTACTTCATTGCCCGCGAAGGCAATCTGGAAGATATGACCCTTACCCTTCCCAAGCAGCTTCGCAGGCGGATTAATGCCACGATTCACGAGAGCGGCAGAAGAGCAACCAGTTACTATATTGGCGCTTTTATCACCGGGCTCCTTGTTTCGTTTATAGAGTTGGCTTGCACCGGTCAGATTTACCTGCCAACAATCATTTTCATGAGCTCTGTGCCCTCCCTACGCGGAAAAGCGTTAGGTTATTTGCTGCTCTACAACCTGATGTTTATCATCCCCCTCATCGTAGTCTTTATCTTGGCTTACTATGGTACTACCTCCAAGCAGCTATCGGATTTCCTGCAGAAGCATGCTGCTCCGGTCAAGCTGGGAATGTCGATTGTTTTCATTCTGCTGGCTGGCTGGCTGATTTTCAGCTTGGTAGCCTAAAGCGGACAATTACAACAACGTGCCTAACACAATGAGCTGCTATAGTGCTGGTTTATGTACCTTCTTTACAATCTTAGCCCAGACGGAAAACAGATGCACTGCCGCCGAGGAAAGGTGCACATCCCATTGTGCGTTTTCAAGGGCTGTTCGCAGTTCCATTGCATCATTAAAGTCCGCTAAAAGCATGGTCGCCCTGCCAAGCTCAAAAGTGCTGTGGGCATCGGAACCAGCCATACCCGCTAATCCATGCTCCTGAGCAAAAATTTGAGCTTGAGCGTTATAGGTCTGGCGCAAACAGCGGGCGTTAAAGGTCTCAAAAGCATCCAGGAATGGAAGCATCGCTTCCAACGTTCCCGGCCGCCAATGTGTAGCATCCCGATTAGTATCAAAAGGATGCGCCACGCTGATAAAAGCCCCTTGGTCTTTCAGGCGCCTAATTACCTCTAACGGTTCCAAGCCGGCTGGGATTTCTTCGCGCATGAAATAACCTAAGATTTCACCTTGGGTCGTCTGAATCTCCTCACCCACAATCACGCGTTGGGGGTCAATCGCATGGGCGCGTAAGGCGCCTTCTAAGCGGTTGTGGTCGGTAATTGCAAGCTTGTCGATGTTTTTTTGCTCACATGCGGCTAACAAATCCTCCACGCGAACCAAACTATCAGGGGAATAGACGCTATGGCAATGGAATTCGGCACGAACCACACGGCTCAGGTTCATTTTGTGTAGATCCTGGGCAACCGATCTGCCAAGCCGCAAACCACTTCATAATTAATTGTTGACCAGCGCTTTGCAACCTCATCCACGCTGATGCATTCATCGCCCTGGGTCCCAATCAGCACCACCTCATCGCCCGGTTTCGCGTCTGGGACAGTATCCAATTGCAGCATCGCTTGGTCCATACATACCCGCCCAACAATGGGTACGCGCTTTCCGCCTACCAACACCTGCTGGTTATCCACACGGCGGAAACCATCGCCATACCCCACCGGAATGACCCCAATACGCTCATTGCTTTTGGTCGTATAAATGGAACCGTAACTGATGCCTTGCCCTGGTGGGAAGGTACGCACTGAAATCAAGCGTGCTTTCCAAGTAAGAGCCGGCTTCAAGGCTGGATCCAAGTGTATAGCTGGTGAAGGGGACATACCAAAAATCGCATTGCCCGGGCGGACCATGTTATACCAAGCCTGCGGAAAATTGAACACAGCGGCAGAATTGGCTGCATGCACCATGGGTGGTTTGAGCCCTTCTTGCTCGAGCTCCGCTAGGAGTTGGTTAAAAATTTCAATTTGGCGCTGTGTATAACCCGATTCGGGTTCATCAGCGCGCGCAAAATGGGTGAAAATGCCCTCAACTTGGATGGCACTGCCTTGAAGTGCCCGCAGAAATGGAACTACCTCTTCTGGCAGCATACCCAGGCGACCCATACCAGTCTCCACTTTCACATGTGCGCGCAGTCTGCCCCCATTAATGCGTGCATAGTTCAAACAAGTCTCGGCTTGAGAAGGATCAAACAGGGAAACCACAATCTGCTGGTCAATAGCTTCAGGAATCTTGGAAGGGGGTGTGTAGCCCAAAACCATAAGCTCTGCTGAAATGCCTGCCCGCCGTAAAGCTAAAGCTTCTTCAATGCGGGCAACGCCACACCACGTGGCACCGCCTTGAACGGCAGCTTGGGCTGCTGGGCGGGCGCCATGACCGTAGCCATTAGCTTTGATGACCGCCATTACCTCCACACCAGTCAAGCGCTTGATATAAGCCACATTTTGAGTAATGGCATTGAGGTCAATTTCTAACCAGGTTGAATAACTATTAATTTCCACAGTAAATTAATATCCTCTTTTGGAGCAACGCATTATTTTACCTCATTTTCCTCAATCCCATAATTCAGGTACAATACGGGCTGATATCAACACAGAGGACAGAAACGGCAATGTTTGAATGGGAAATTAATGCGCAAGAAGGCGCTGCGCGTGCGGGCACTTTTTACACCCCACACGGCACTTTGCAAACCCCCATCTTCGCACCTGTCGGAACACAAGCGACGGTTAAAGCGCTAACACCTGCTCAGGTAGAGGAACTTGGTGCGCAGCTTGTGCTAGCAAACACCTATCACCTTTTCTTGCGCCCTGGGGATGAGCTCATCGCTGAGCTGGGGGGCTTGCATAGCTTTATGCAATGGCACAAACCTATCCTTACAGACTCAGGCGGCTTTCAGGTGTTCTCCCTCATCGATACGCGCAAGGTGGATGATGATGGTGTCACCTTCAAATCTCACATTGACGGCTCCACGCAACGGCTCACGCCAGAAATCTCCATCCGTATCCAAGAAAACTTGGGCGCCGATATCATCATGGCTTTTGATGAATGTGCCATTCCCACCGATTATGCTTATTCCAAGCTGGCGATGCAGCGTACGCATGCATGGGCGCGCCGTTGCCAAGCCGCCAAAACCCGCCAGGACCAAGCGCTATTCGGTATCGTGCAAGGCGGCATCTTCAGCGATTTGCGGGCTGAATCAGCCCAAACCTTAGCCGCAATGGACTTCCCCGGTTATGCCATTGGCGGGCTCTCGGTAGGTGAATCTAAAGCGGATATGCTGCGCACGATCAGTGAGGTCAACCAAATCCTGCCCGAGAACAAACCGCGCTACCTGATGGGCGTAGGAACACCCCAAGATCTTATTGAAGGGGTTCTGCGCGGTGTGGATATTTTCGATTGCGTGCTGCCCACCCGCTTAGCACGCCATAACAGCGCCATGACCTTGACCGGACGGATGAATTTGATGAACGCCGCCTACGCCAGGGACGAGCGCCCAATCAGTGCAGACTGCCAATGTTACACCTGCCAGCACTTTTCCCGCGCTTACCTGCGCCATCTGGTGAACGCCAAAGAAATGTTAGCCGCCACTTTGCTTTCCATCCATAACCTTTACACTTTGGTCAATCTGACACAACGCATGCGTCAAGCCATCCTGACAGGTCAAATGCAGCGCTTCGCCCAGGAAACCTTAGCCGCAACGGTTGCATCCGAAGCTTTGGAGGAAGAATTATGAGTCTCATCCAGGCGATTATTCTCGGTATTGTACAAGGATTGACCGAATTTTTGCCGATTTCTTCCTCAGCACACTTGGTGCTGGTGCCCTATTTGCTCAACTGGTCCCTCGACCCAACCCAAGCGTTTGTATTCGACGTTTTGGTGCAGTTAGGCACACTCACAGCTGTCTTGTTTTACTTTTGGAAGGATCTTGTCAGCATCGTTACCAGCATGATCAACGGACTAAAAGAGCACAGCTTCGATGAAAAACCAGAAGGTAAGTTAGGCTGGATGATTATATTGGCAACAATTCCCGCTGGGTTAGCCGGCTTGCTGCTCAAAGATAGCGTGGAAGCTGCTTTCAACAGTCCCCGGCTCACCGGTTTGATGCTGCTTGTGACCGCTGCACTGCTCGTGGCGGGCGAGCTGCTCTCCAAAAAGACGCGCTCGGCTGAAGCCATTTCGCCGCTGGATGCTATCGTCATCGGGGTCTTTCAGGCGCTTTCCATCTTCCCAGGCGTATCTCGCTCGGGTGCAACTATTACCGGCGGCTTGCTGCGCCACTTCAAGCGCGAAGATGCCGCGCGCGTATCCTTCCTTATGGCTATCCCCATCATGCTGGCAGCTGGTTTATTAGCCATGATAGATTTGTTTGCGATTCCGGCTCTTGCCAGCTTCTTGCCTATGGTAGTTGTTGGATTTATTATTGCTGCTATCGTAGGCTACTTTGCCATTCGCTGGTT
>DICP01000080.1:5320-6348 GCA_002417685.1 Candidatus Mesolinea sp. UBA5823 | reverse complement strand
ACTATTTTTACTACTGGCAATATTGCTGTCTGCCTGCCAGCCGGCAGCGACACCACAGCCGACCATGCAACCGCTGCGCGTGCAGCTCACGCCGTTGCTCGCAGAAAGCTGGCTGCCCAAACTCAATGCCTGCTCTGAATATCTTACCCAATCGAACCTGCTGATTGAAGTGCGCGAAGCTTCTGAGCTTGACCTGCAATCGGCGGATTTAATCATTCGCACCAGTGCCGACTTAGAGGCAGAGCATGAGGGTACCTACCTAGGCGCAGAGCGTTTGGCGCTCGTGGTTAACCCCGAGAATCCAATCGTTTCGCTCAGCCAAGAAGAGGCAATAGCGCTTTTATCTGGCGCCTATGCGCAGTGGAAAGAAGTGCCCAGCTCTGCAGCCTCCGCACAAGCTTTTGACCAACCGGTAAAGCTGATATTCTTGGTGGATCAGGACCTGGAGGCCTTCTTATCCACTGCTTTCCCGAGTTTAGAAATCTCTCCTTCGATGGGTGAAAAAGCCTACTCGGTAGAAATGGCACAACAGCTGATAGCGGAAACCCCTGGTGCAGTCGGCTTGCTGCCAGCCAGCGGGCTTACTCCTGCCCTCAAGGAAGTTCAATTATTCGATGCTAGCAATCAACTGATAACCTGGCAGCTGCACGTCTTAGGGCTCACCCCTATTGAACCTGTAGGGGATATGTTGCAGCTTCTGCTCTGCTTGCAACGCTAACAAAAACCTCTATATTTCCTTCAGAAGTGATTACGCAACGATTTGAAGGAAAACAATTTTTTTGAAATCTACTAAATGATTAATCTCTCATAAGAAAGGTATAATAGTCTTTATCTTAAATGGTTTGAATTGCTTCATCGGAAATTATATTGAATTTCGGTATTTATTTCGAATTTAGAGATAATGGGATTTAACGTGGATTCATTCGAACTCATCTCAACCATAGTGTTTTTTTGTATAGGCATATTTCTGTTTTGGCAAGTTCCTAATTTTCATAAGCAGACGCACAATCCCACAGGCAATAAAGTGC
>DICP01000080.1:3115-5308 GCA_002417685.1 Candidatus Mesolinea sp. UBA5823 | reverse complement strand
TTACCCTTATTGAATTCCTTAAAAATGCAGACAATTAGACCTGATGAGGTTTTGATTATTGATGACGATTCTGAAGACAAGACCGCAGAACTAGCTTTTCAAGCAGGTTTTAGTGTAATTAGGAATGCCCCTTTGCCTAAAGAAGGCTGGACAGGTAAAAATTGGGCGTGCTGGCAGGGAGCCCTGCATGCATCAGGGAAAATTCTCATTTTTCTTGATGCTGATGTTAGATTGGAAAAAGATGCATTAGAAAAATTGGTGCTTGTTCATCAAAAAAAAGGGGGGTTGATTTCTGTCCAACCATATCATGAGGTCCATAAGGTGTATGAACAATTATCCGCTTTTTTCAATATCATCCTAATGGCTGCCCTCAATGCGTTTACACCTTTTAAGGAAAAAATCAAACCAAGCGGAGCATTTGGTCCATGTTTAGTCTGTAGCAAAAAAGATTACTTCAGTGTTGGCGGTCACAAATCTGGGAGTGGAGTTGTCTTAGATAGTATGCCATTAGGCCGCGCTTTTGGGCAAAATGGATTAGGCGTACATTTATTTGGTGGAAAAGGTGCGCTTAATTTTAGGATGTATCCAAACGGAATTGGGGAACTCGTCGAGGGTTGGAGTAAAGGATTCGGCAGTGGAGCATTCTCTGTGAATCCTCTATTTATGCTGTTGTGTGTGGCATGGGTTTGGGGATGTTTTAGTGTAAGCTCCGATCTCATCAGCAGCTTAATTACCCAACAACAAGGCCTGACGCTTTCAACGATATTCTATTTGCTCTATGCTGCCCAAGTTTATTGGATGATACGGCGTATCGGCAGTTTCCATTGGTTAACATCTTTGTTTTTTATTATCCCACTCATATTTTTTGGGCTTATAATGGTCCGCTCCGTAATTCTTACCTTTGTGCTGCATCGCGTAAAGTGGCATGGCCGTGAGATACCCATCGACGGTTTAAGATAATGCAGATTATTTTTTTACCGACAGTATGGACTATTATCATAGATTGTGTTGCTTGGGGAATTATTCAACCGTTCATAGCATGGTTAGGTATTCAATTTCCTCCCCAGTGGATCCAACCAGACCTTTGGCTTTATAAAGAGAGAAGCTGGGAAAAAGAGGGAATGCTATACCAAAAGTTGTTTAGAGTCCGTTCTTGGAAAGCAAAACTACCCGATGGTGGCAGCTTGTTCCGAGATGATTTTAAGATGAGTGAACTGGGAGTATTAAATGAGCAGACACTCCAACGTTGGATACTGGAAACTTGCCGGTCAGAATTAGTACATTGGTTTGCGATGTTTCCAGCAGGTTTATTCTTTCTGTGGAACAAATGGCAAGTGGGCATTGTGATGATTATTTACGCTTTCACTGTCAACATTATTCCTATTATTGTTCAACGCTATAATCGCCCCAGACTAAAACGCTTGCTCGATTTAGTTAGAAAAAAGAACATTCAACAACCTTTCGTGATAGAAGTTTGAAAGCTTTTTTGTAAAAGAGGAATGGGGATCATCGCTCTTATATACGGTGGTGTATCCAACACACATAGATTGTTTGATATAGCATTTCAAACTTCTGGGCTGCTATCTTGACATTTTGGAGAGCAAGGGTAAAATTTTCCCTACTTGATGATTGGTCAAGAGAAAAATTAGTTATAGAAAGTGGAGTAAGTATTATGTCAGAACGATTAGTTGGTACCATTAAGTGGTTCAGCGCCCCCAAGGGCTACGGTTTTATCGGTCAGGAATCTGGCGAAGATATCTTCGTTCATTTTTCCGCCATCAAAATGGACGGTTACAAACGTCTCAAGGAAGGTCAGCGTGTCGAATTTACCATTGAGGATGGCCCCAAAGGGAAACAAGCCGCCGATGTGGTCATTCTAGAAGAATAAATTATCGAAAATTTGTCAAACAGGCCGGCAACCCGGCCTGTTTTTTATTCCAGTAGCTTTCGGCTTTATCTCGTAACCCGTTTGAGGGCTGCAGACATGCGCTCCACTGCCTCACTCAAGATTGCCCGCTGAGTCCCAAAGTTCAAGCGCACAAAGCCTGCTCCATCCGAGCCGTACTCAAGGCCATCGTTGAGCCCCACACGCGCTTCTTTGAGCAAGAATTGCTGCGGATTCCCCTCCAAACCCACCTCACGCCAATCTAACCAAGCCAAAAAAGTTCCTTCGGGTTTGGAGTAACGCACTCC
>DICP01000080.1:1377-3087 GCA_002417685.1 Candidatus Mesolinea sp. UBA5823 | reverse complement strand
ATAAACTAATAACTCCTCGAGCCAGGCATCGCCATCTTTATATGCTGCTCTGGCAGCAGTCAGCGCGAGAAGGTCTGGTCCGCTGATTATCCCCCTTTTGACGCGTTTAAAGCTTTCTAAAAGGTCTGCGTTCTGAATGATAGCAACCGAAGCGTACAGACCAGCCATATTAAATGTTTTGCTAGGAGCCATAAAGGTGATGGTACAGTCGGCAATTTCAGGCGCAAAGGACGCAATGGGTATGTGTCGGTTCTGGTCAAAAATGATATCGCAATGAATCTCATCCGAGATAATGATTACTTTGTGCCGCAGGCAAATTTCCGCCAGATGCAGTAGTTCCTCACGCGTGAAAACACGCCCGGTGGGGTTTTGTGGATTACACAGAATGAAAGCTTTCACTTTTTCCTGTTGGATTTGAGCTTCGAATCGCTCAAAATCCAAGGCGTAACTGCCATCAGCGTTCTGGACGAGAGGGTTACACACGCAGCGGAGGTTAGCGCTGTCAGGAGCGCTGAAAAAAGGCGGGTAAGCTGGCGTATTAACAATTACGGCGTCTCCTGGCTGGCAAACGGCTCTCAAGGCTAAGTTCACCCCGCTTACCACGCCGGGTACGTAACTGATCTGCTCCGATTCGGGCTTCCATCCATAGCGCCGTTGCAGACGTGCAGCAACAATCTCCGCCAAATCCGCTGGCGGTAAGCCATAACCAAAAATTCCATGCGCTAAGCGTTGGTGTAATGCTTCTAACACGGCTGGCGGGCTCTGAAAGTCCATATCCGCAACCCAAAGGGGGAGCACATCCTCTGGAAAATAATTCCACTTGACGCTTTCGGTGTGACGCCGGTCAAACTGCTGATCAAAATTCATCCACTGCCTCCTGTTAACGAGCCTAATTCTAACAAGGTTTTAACCACCCGTGATAATTTTGCCCCAGAAACTCATTCTTCTGCGAACCACCTGACTTTGGTATACTCATTCCATCGGACTGACACCCATGAAAAAGACCTTGCTTGCGTATTACCACTTGCTGCGCCCGAGTGAGTACCTCTTTTTCACGCTTACTTATACCTTGCTTGGCGCTGCAGCAACACAAAGTCCATTTGGGTGGCGTTGGGTGCTCGTTTTCCTGGCAAATTTCTTTGCGGTGGCGTTTGCTTTTGTTTTCAATCAGATTACTGATGCGCCATTGGACGCCTTGAGTGAGAAAAGTTCACCCAACGGCAATCCGATTGCCTCTGGTGAATTGCCCTTAGCTGCTGGGCAGATTAGCGCTGTTTGCCTCTTGGGTATATCCATTATTCTATACGCATTTTTGGGCTGGAAAACACTTCTGGCAGGTTTACTCACCCTCGTAATCGGTGCGCTTTATTCTTGGGGCGGATTACGCCTGAAAGGTATCGCGCTGCTCGATCTTTCCGCACATTGTTGGCTACTTGCCACGCCAGTCTTTCTTGCGGGTTTTTTTGCCCAAAAATCGTACAATAGCAGCACTTTGACATTCCTCTTACCATTTGTTCTGTTTATCAGCTTTTTTGGTCAGCTGACGCATGAAAGCCGCAATATTCCCAAGCTGGGATTAGCCCTACCGCGGCATTCTGTTCTTATCCACCAACGTAGTCGAGTCCACTTGCTTATGATGATCTTTTTAAGCATCGGCTCAATTTGTGGTGTAATTGCGCTGTTCATCCAGCAAGTTATTCCCATTTGGGT
>DICP01000080.1:0-1346 GCA_002417685.1 Candidatus Mesolinea sp. UBA5823 | reverse complement strand
GCCGCAGCATATGCCTTAATTGCAAATATCCTAGCCGAGATCCTCATCCGAATAATTCACTGAGCCTATGAACAATAAAAATATCCCCATACCCGAAATTCAACTGCTCGCTCCAGAAGGTTGGCGCGAATATCAACTGCTCGATAGCGGTGAAGGAAAAACCTTAGAACGTTTTGGACCCTACACGCTGATCCGCCCGGAACCACAAGCAATTTGGAAGCGTTCACTGCCCTTATCCGCCTGGCAAAAAGCGCACGCCCGCATGCAAGAAGAACAAAAGGAATATGGCGGTAGTTGGCAGCTGATGCAGCCGATCAATAAATCTTGGGAGATGCACTACCGCTCATTGAGCTTCCAAGTGCAATTGGGCAGCTCCCGCCATATCGGCGTTTTCCCCGAACAAGCCAGCCATTGGGATTGGATCACTGATCGAATCAAGGCGGCTGGCAGACCATTGAGGGTGTTAAACTTATTTGGCTATTCTGGGCTAGCCACACTAGCTGCTGCCAACGCTGGCGCCGAGGTTACGCACGTGGATTCCTCCAAGCACGCGCTCAACTGGGCAAGCTACAACCTCAAGCTCTCCGGTTTAGCTGAAAAACCAGTGCGATGGATCGCCGAAGATGCTCTGCGCTTCACCCTGCGGGAAGCACGCCGTAGGAACAGCTATCATGGCATCATCCTGGACCCACCCAAATTTGGCCGCGGGGTAGGCGGCAAAGTATGGGATTTTTATAAGAACCTACCTGAATTGCTCGCCGCGTGCCGAGCCGTCTTAGCCCCCGATGCTTGCTTTATTGTGCTAACGGCTTACGCCATTCAGGCTTCTGCACTCATCCCGTATCAAGCGTTGCAGGAAGTCGTCGGCAGCCAAGGTAATTTAACTTGTGGAGAATTGATCACCATCGAAGAAAGCGCTAACCACGTGCTTTCTCATGCGCTCTTTGCCCGCTGGACCCCCTGAGCATATTTTAGGCTCTTTGTGGTAACTTCTGCACCAAGACCTTATCCACGCGCCGGCCGTCCATATCAACAATTTCAAAGCGGTAATCCGCCCAATCAAAGCTTTGGCCTTCTTTGGGGATGCTGCCCAACATGTACATCACAAATCCACTGAGGGTTTGATAACCCACACGGCTCTCATCGGGCAATTCGTCCAAATCCAATAGCTCTTTAACTTCATCAATCGGCAGCATACCGTCAAAGAGATAGGAGCCATCATCACGCTGAACAATCTCGTAGTCGCGGTCCTCAGGCTCAAGCGGAATTTCGCCCACAATCGATTCAAGTACATCATAAAGTGTGATCATTCCTTGCACCCCGCCATATTCATCGATAACCAAGGC
>DICP01000055.1:5551-6160 GCA_002417685.1 Candidatus Mesolinea sp. UBA5823 | reverse complement strand
ACGGTCAATTTCCTCGCTCGGTACCTTGCGGGTAGGCTTCGCACTCTGAGACCGGCGAGAACTGGGGATTAAATATTTACAGGGATAGTATGATCGCCAAACATAGCATGTAAGCGGGGAACTTGCGCTAGCAAGGCTTCCGACTGAGTACGCCAGCCAAAGACGTCCCCGACGCCCCCATATTCTAGTGCTATGATTTCAGGCTGACGCCATTCACCGCTCAGAATCTGTTGCTGCGCCCACTCGGCAGCTTGCCAATCGGGATCACTTAATTCGAAATGATCAGTAATAAGGCTATGGTAACGGCGCAGCCCAGTGAGATGAAGCTCGCGGAGGCGCTCCATCGGCAACCGATCAATATAATCAGCTAACTCGCTTTCCATTGTGGCGCAGCTGATACGTGCATGCGAAAGATCAAAAAGCAAGTCAGTCTCTGTGGCGAGCAAGGCTTCACGGATGAGGTCGGGGTCAGCACCGATGCGGCTGCCTTTTTCCAGCGGGATAATGGGTAGATTTTCAGCAACGATCGGCAATTCTGGCAGGTTTGTCCTTAGAACCGTAAGCTCCTCAACCCACTGATTAATTTGCATGAGCCGGTCATTACTGCTC
>DICP01000055.1:0-5503 GCA_002417685.1 Candidatus Mesolinea sp. UBA5823 | reverse complement strand
GGATTACACCTTGCCAATCAGGGCACTTGAGCAGATCTACTTCCACCTGGCCTGTAAGGAGCAGTTTTTCCAGCGGGAGGGAGTAATTGACGGCAAATTGCATATGAGACTAAGCCTGAGACTCTTCCGAACTGAGCGTTTGCTGGTATGGATCCAGCTGACTTTCGAGCTCATGACGGAACTGCTGCGTGTACAGGCGGTAGTAGTGCCCGCGTAAGCGCATGAGCGACTCATGGTTACCTTGCTCTGCAATTTGGCCATCGCGAATGACTAAGATCTTATCGGCATGTTTAATCGTAGAAAGGCGGTGGGCAATAATGAAGCTGGTGCGCCCTTCCATTAGGCGCTCCATGCCTTGCTGGATCAATGCTTCGGTGAGTGTATCCACGGAGCTTGTGGCTTCATCCATCACAAAGATATCTGGGTTCGCCAATATTGCTCTTGCGATGCTGATCAGTTGTTTCTGACCTACGGAGAGCAAGTTGCCACCCTCGCCGACGTTCTGGTCGTAGCCGTGCTCGAAATTGATAATGAAGTTATGAGCTCCAGCTAATTTGGCAGCAACCTCAATCTCTTCATCGGTCGCATCCAGTTTGCCATAGCGGATGTTCTCACGGATGGTGCCAGAAAACAAGTGGGGGGTCTGCAGCACCACGCCGATTCGGGATTGAATGTTTTGGAGCGAGAAATTGAGGTAGTCAATACCTCCAATGCGGATAGTCCCCTCGGTCGGTTCATAAAAGCGGCAGAGCAAGTTGACGATTGTGGTCTTACCGCCGCCAGTTGGGCCAACGAGCGCTACTGTCTCCCCATGGTTCACGTGAAAACTAAGGTGTTTAATCACGGGTTCGTCTTCTTTGTAGTGGAAGGAGACATTATCGAATTCAATATCACCCGAGAGCGGTGTGAAAGGCAGTGTTTGCTCTAGGTCACGAATGCCGGGTTGGGTATCGATCAGTGAGAAAACGCGCTCGGAGGATGCCACAGCGTTTTGCATATCGGCATAAACCCGCGCCAAATCCTGCACGGGCCAAAGGATCATCATGATGTAAGAAATGAAAGCTTGCAGTCCGCCGATGGTGATTGCCTGAGTCTGAACACTCAATCCGCCGCGCCACATTACTAAGGCTAATGAAAGCGCGCTGATAGTTTGAATTGTCGGCTGAAAAAGCGCTGAAAGGTAAGCGGCACGGTAGCTGGAATGGTACATATCGGTGGATAGTACTTTAAAGTTTTCTAAGTTTCGGTCTTCACGGCGCAGTGCTTTGACCACGCGGACCCCTGTGATGTTTTCATTGAGGTTGGCTGTCATCTTGGAATTGGCTTTGCGCGACTGGCGGTAATGGTAATAAATGCGCGTGCGGAATTTGAACGCTACAAAGAGCATGACTGGCAGGGATGCGATGACAATTAATGCTAATTGCCAGTTGATGCTGAGCATAAAGGCTGAGGCAGTAATAATATTGACTAAGGCATAAGTGGAATCGATGAGACCCCAGGTGAGCAAATCCGCCATCTTTTCGGTATCCGAAGTTACGCGGGACATAATCCACCCGAGGGGAGTCTTGCTAAAGTACGCCAAGGAAAGCTGCTGTAAATGGTTGAAGAGCCGCTTTCGCAGGTCATACCGCACCTTTTCGCCTTGCAAGCCAATGAGGTAGATGAAGAAGAACACTGCCAAAGCCTGAATGAGCACAATTGCTCCATAGAGCGTGAAGAGCCTGACCAGTGCGGTTTTATCCCCGGCAATGATGCCTTCATCGATGATGCGCTTATTGATCAGGGTGAAATAAGCATCTAATAAAGAGACCAAAATGATGGCAATCATGCTGCCGATCATGGTCTTCTTGTGCGGAGCGAGCGTCTCGAACAGACGCTTGATTACATTTCCGTCAAAACGAACATTGTCGTCGAGTTCGTTTTCATCATAATAAGTGGACACTGTCAATTTCCTCTTGCAAAGCGCTCTCAATGCGCGTTTGAATTTCAAATATGCTGCGGTAAATGCCAGGCTGGTCAATGAGATCCTGATGCTGACCAGATTGGACGATTTTACCTTCGTCAAAAACCAAAATCAGATCGGCATTCATAATACTTTGAATGCGGTGTGCGATTATGAAGGTAGTGCGGTCTTTCATCAGGCGCTGCAAAGCCTCACGAATCTGCACTTCAGTTTCCATATCGACGGAAGACGTAGAATCATCCATTATGAGGATACGTGGGTTGAGCAGTAAGGTGCGAGCGATAGCTACGCGCTGCTTTTGCCCGCCAGAGAGGGTTACCCCGCGCTCCCCAACCAGCGTGTCGTAACCGTCCTTGAAGCTCAGGATGACATCGTGAATGGCAGCTTCGCGTGCGGCAGCCTCAATTTCCTCTTGGGTTACTGAGCGTGTGACGCCATAGGTAATATTATCGCGAATCGAACAGGAAAATAGGAAAGGTTCCTGTTCTACGGTGCCAATTTGGCTGCGCAGAAAACTACGCGGATATTCGCGCAAGTCCACACCATCCAGGCGGATACTGCCAGAAGTAATATCGTAAAAACGGGGCAGTAGATTCACCAGCGAAGTCTTGCCGGAGCCGGTGGAACCAAGCAGGGCAATCACCTGACCAGCTTTCGCATCAAAAGATACATCTTCTAAGACTGGATGTCCTTTCTCGTATTCGAAAGTGACATGCTCGAAGCTAATATCGCCGTGAACCGTTCCGGATGCGGGGAGATAGCTGCCTTCAAACAGCGGTTCTTCGGGAACGCGTAAGACCTCCACGACGCGATTCAAGGAAACGAGAGCGCGTGAGGTATCCACAATCAGCCGGCCTAAGTTGCGGATTGGCCAGATGAGCCAACCAAGGAGACCGGAAAAGGTTATGAAATTACCAAGGGTGATAATCCCATCAATAACCATGGTAGCAGCTAAAAAGTTGCTCGCGATCATCTGCGCGGCACAGATCGTATCTGAAATCGGCCAGAAAAGGGCGTGCATCAGGTTGAGCCGCTTGCCGCGTAAATATTTTTCATAATTGTTTTGGTCAAACTTTTTGATTTCGTAGGATTGACGTGCAAAAGCCTTCACCACACGTACACCGCTAAGGTTCTCTTGCAGATTTGTGGATAAAACTGCTTCCTGTTCTTGATAAGCTTCGTAGGCTTTCGAAAGTTTGCGAAAGAAAAAGATGGAGATGACCAAAATGACCGGCACAATGATGATAGAAATCAGCGCTAGCCGTTGGTTTAGTTGGAAGATAGCGGTGAAATTAATGATGAATATCACGATGATGCGCGCCACACCGATTGCTTGATCGGCAATGAAACGCCGAATGGTGTCCACATCAGAGGATGCGCGCTCGAGCAAGTCTCCAGTTTTAACTTCGGAATGATAAGCAAAACTCAAGCGTTGAATGTGGTCGAAGAGAAGGTCCCGCAAGCGGCGGGTGCTGCTTTCGGCGGTTTGGGCAGCAAGTTTATTGCTGAGAAAGCCGGAGAGAGCCTGAAGCATAATTAAGCCCATAAAAGTAGCTGCGCCTTGGAGCAGCTCGGTACCAAACTTGCCTTGTCCGATGATTTGATCAACAAAGTAACCCAGGAAGAGATACATGCCTGTGCGGGAAGCGGCTGAGATGGCTAACATGATGGCAGAAAGGGCATAATGCCCATGGTAGCCGCTGAGCAAATGCCAAAGCGTCACCAAGCCGTTTTTATTGCTGGTGATCTTTTGGCGATCTAGTTCTGGGTAAGCGTTTTTCTTGTTTTGCATTCCTTATTCCAGCAAAATATGGGGATACCTTTCGATATCCCCGAACTCTACGAGAGAGTATACACTGTGGGTTTAAGAGCGTCAACGGATTTTGCAAAAACGGTCATGCTTTGAAGAGGCTACTCACTACGAGGTAAAGAAAAGTGTTCTAAATTACCGTTTTGCCAATTTTTAGACCTGAGCGTTGTAGTGTTCTCTTACCCCCCAGGGAAGATAAGTGGCGAGGGTGGGATTCGAACCCACAACCAATGGCTTATGAGTCCACTGCTCCACCGTTGAGCTACCTCGCCATTTGCGCAATGATGTTAACAGAATCGGCAAAAAAAGTCAATCATTTTGTGTGTGGGGTTTGAGCTTCTTCAACCCTAGTCCCTGTTACTGCGTGGTGTCATTCGGGTAGGCAGTGCACTCAGTAGACAGGCGAGAAAGAGCAATATGTTTTAGCATGGTCTCCTGACCATGCAAGGCTTGTGAGACCTATGGTCACATTCTCTCGCTCGGTACCCTGCGGGTAGGTAGTGCATTCTGATGCCGGCGAGAACATGGACCAAGCAATCGAAGCTAGGGCTGGATTTTTTCCTATGGGAGAGCAGAAAGTGAAGTGGATACATGCTATACTTCTACCAGTCTTAAGATTTGGAAATAATGATGAAGAATATTATCAAGAGCGTTAAAGGCACACGGGATTTTTACCCAGAAGAAATGGCAAAGCGCCAATGGCTGATCGAGAAAATCAGGCAAACTTCGCAGCTTTTCGGTTACGAGGCGTATGATGGACCCTGCTTAGAAACGATCGAGCTATATGCAGCTAAATCAGGCGAGGAGTTGGTCAAGGAACAAGCTTTTGTCTTCCCAGACCGCAGCGGCGAGCTGATTGCACTCCGCCCGGAACTGACCCCGACACTGGCGCGTATGGTAGCTGCCCAGCAAAATGCGCTAACCTTTCCGTTGCGCTGGTGGTCTTTTGGCCCTTTCTGGCGTTACGAACGGCCGCAGAAAGGCCGCAGCCGCGAGTTTTTCCAATGGAATATTGACTTGATCGGTGTTGAAGGCGTGGCGGCGGATGCAGAACTCATTGCCGTGGCTGCTAGTTTTTTCCGGAACGTTGGGCTGCGCCCTGATCAGGTTCATATTTTGGTCAACAACCGCAAGCTGATGGAGGCAGAATTAAACCGCATCGGCATCTCTGATGAGCTCAGGCCTGCCATCCTGCGCCTCATCGACCGAATCGATAAGCAGCCTGCTGCGGTCTGGGATGAAAACGTGCTAAAGCTAGGCCTGCTGCCCGATCAGCTGAGCTCACTGAAAGCGCTGCTTGCCAATAATGACTTGTGGCAGCAATCCGAGGAGCTGCAGGCGCTCTTCAAGCAGCTCGAAGCGCTGGAGGTGGCTGAATTTGTCTCCTATGACCCCAAGATTATCCGCGGCTTGGATTACTATACGGGCACGGTCTTTGAAGCGCATGATACAACCGGTGAATTTCGTGCCATCTTAGGTGGCGGTCATTACGCCAACTTGGTGGAGGATGTTGGCGGCATACCACTGCCAGGTGTAGGCTTTGCGATGGGCGATGTGGTTATCATGTTGCTGCTGGAGTCACTGGGTTTAATTCCGGAGCAAAATCGGGCTGGAAAAGGGGTGCTCATGACGGTTTTCGACGCAGCCCACCAGGAGATTGCTGTGCGCACAACTGCACGCTTGCGAGAGGCAGGCTTACAGGTGATCCTCTACCCGGAAGTAGATAAATT
>DICP01000010.1:8323-17450 GCA_002417685.1 Candidatus Mesolinea sp. UBA5823 | reverse complement strand
AGCAGCGCTAATGCCCCGGACCTGATGAGCTGGCAGGTCATGCCTGACGTGGTCCCTGGCAGAAGGTTGGATGCAGATCTCAATGCCGAGCCTTGGATTGCATTTGCCCTTTTGGCAGCCCAAGCCCAGTGGGGTAGATCTGAACGTTTTCAATACGAAATTCTTGCGCGCAGACGTCTGGAAGCACTGCTCCCGCTGTATCAACAAGCTGCCCAAACCGAACCTCAAGCGTTAGTTTATTCCCCAGCTTTTTACCAACTTTTCGCGCATGTGACAGCCGAGCAAGCCTGGAAAGCAATTGATGATTCCTTAGCCGCACAAGGTAGAGCACAACGGAGCGGAATGCACGCCATTTTTAATGCTGATAACTCACCTGAAGAGGCTAAGTTGGGTTTGAGCATTTTACAGTTAGGCATCGCCGAGCTTGAGCAAGCAGGCGAGCCCACTGGAAAGCTGACCGGAGAGGTTGAAAAACGCGTGAGGGAATCTGTGGCACAGTTGGCACAGGCAGAGCTTTTAGATGCATCGGCGCTCCATATTGAGCCAGAGGGTTTCAGCTCATTGAGCTTGCTGGCTTGCTGCACGCCTGCCGTGCTTTGTCTGAATGACCAAGCCCTCCTTGACCAACAATGGCAAGCGCTGACTCTTGCTAAACCCGGCCGGCATGATTCCATTGGCGCGACCCTGCGGCTGCTGAGCCTCATGCAGCTTTCTGGAAATATCTGGTTTGACAAGGTGACGTGGAATGAGCTTCCACCCTTGCCTAAGGAATAAGTAAATTCATTTTTGCGTTCTATTTACTGAGGTTCGTTGCCGCTGCTAATTACTTACATTACATTAACTGTGCGCACTTCCACACGTGGCAGCATGGCTTCTACATCGCTGTTTTTCACTGAGGCTAAGGAGGCAGTAGCGACAGCGACAGCACTAAAGGCTGCCCCAAGCCGGGCAATTTCGCGCAGATGCATTTCTCGCGCAAAACCATAAGCCATCCCAGCCATAAGGGCATCCCCAGCGCCAGTCACGTTGCGGATGCTCACTTTGGGTGGCGTCGCCAACATCATCTCCTGCTGAGAAGCCATGAGAAGCCCTAAACCTCCAATCGAGAGAGCTACATATTCAACGCCTAAGCGTAAAAATGGAAGCACAGCACGCTTGGCATCCTCGTAATTATGGATAGAAAAGCCTACATAGTTTTCTGTCTCGGTGATATCAGGATTGACTAAAAACGGAGGATCAGAAAGACCAGCTCTCAAAGCCTCACCATTCGCATCGAAAAAGACCCTTACCCCTTTGTTTTTGAGCAGCTGAATGAGCTGAGTGTAAAAATCGGCTGGCACATCTTGCGGTAGGCTGCCCGCTGTCACCCAAATGTCATTCTTGCTGGCATAAGCTTCAGCTTTAGCAAGTAAGGATTGGATAGCATCTTCGGGGATATGTGGACCAGGCTCATTGAGGCGGATATACCATTCACCGCTATCTTCCTGTGCCACGGTGTTGATGCGGGTTTCCTCCTCCACCCAGACGAAATCGGTCTTGATCCCTAATTGATTGAGCCCGTGCTGCACCATTCTGCCGGTGCCTCCGCCTACCCAAGCGAGCGCTAACGTTTCTTCATTAAGAATGCGCAGCGCACGGGAGACGTTAAAACCTTTTCCGCCCCAGTCGACTCGGACATCATGAGCACGCAGTACTTCGTTAAAGCGTAGTTGTGGCACATGCAAAGTGCGATCAACACTGGGGTTCGGGGTGAGCGTGATGATCATGCCGAAATTGTACCTTAAAAAGGACCGCGGCTGCGTATTTGCGCAGCCGCGGTATGTAATGTGTTGTTATTCGTGTTGCTTTGGGACTAAAACTCCACTTGCAAGGCAAATTGGCTGTTATAAAGCTCGGCATAAAAACCGTTTTTAGCGAGCAGCTCATCATGCTTGCCTTGCTCCACAATGTCGCCATCGCGGAGGACCAAGATGCGGTCAGCATTCTTGATGGTCGAAAGGCGGTGGGCGATAATAAAGCTGGTTCTACCTCGCATGAGCTTATCCATTGCTTTCTGGATCAGAATTTCGGTACGGGTGTCCACCGAGCTGGTCGCCTCATCCAGGATTAAAATGGTTGGGTTCGCTAAAACGGCACGCGCGATGGTCAGCAGCTGTTTTTCGCCGGCGGAGATATTGCTGGCTTCCTCGTTGAGCACCATCTGGTATCCGCCAGGCAGCGTGCGGATAAAGTGATCGGCATAAGCCATATCAGCGGCGCGCACCACTTCTTCGTAAGTCGCATCCTCTCGTCCGTAGCGAATGTTATCGTAGATCGTGCCATTAAACAGCCAAGTATCTTGCAGCACCATGCCAAAAATACCGCGCAAATCATGGCGCCTAAAGCGAATGATATTGGTGCCATCGATAGTTATCTCGCCATCGTCTAACTCATAAAAGCGCATGAGAAGCTTAACCAGCGTGGTTTTGCCGGCGCCGGTAGGACCGACGATTGCGATTTGCTGCCCGGGGTCAACCTCAACTGAGAAATCTTTGATTACCACCGT
The DNA here is from genome assembly GCA_002417685.1 of Candidatus Mesolinea sp. UBA5823. Taxonomy (GTDB): domain Bacteria; phylum Chloroflexota; class Anaerolineae; order Anaerolineales; family Anaerolineaceae; genus Mesolinea. The sequence goes on along the minus strand of DICP01000010.1, from coordinate 14,905 downwards.
ACCAGGTTCATAACTAAAGCGTACATGGTCGAAGGATACATTTCCTTGAACATTTTCTGGGATGACCGGATTTTCTGGATCAGGCACTTCTTCAGGCTCGTTAAGGAAATCGAATACCCGTTCAGCAGCGGCAGCCGTTTGCTGCAGGATGTTGGATATGTTAGCAATTTCCAAAAGGGGCTGCTGGAAAGAGCGCATGTATTGGATAAACGCTTGAATATCGCCAATCATCAAGCGGCCTTGAATGACCTGGTTGCCGCCAACAATCGCCACAGCCACGTACCCAACGTTGCCAATAAAGTGCATGATAGGTCGGATCATAGTCGAGAACAGTTGAGCCTTCCAAGCGGTATCGTAAAGCGTGCTGTTGAGCTCGTTCATCGTACTGATACTTTGGTCCTCCGCATTGAAGGCTTTCAGGACCACATGGGCGCCATACATTTCTTCCACATGCCCATTGACATGCCCCAAGTATTCCTGCTGCTTGCGGAAAAACCTTTGGGAATGGCTGATGACATAGCGGATGATTAGCATGGAAAGCGGGATGATCGTGAGTGCAATCAAAGTTAGCGTAACATTAATTGTCAGCATCATTACCAAAATCCCAATCACGCTGACGATCGAAGTGATGATTTGGGAAAGGCTTTGCTGGAGCGTCTGGCTAATCACGTCTACGTCGGTGGTGACGCGTGAAAGCACCTCACCGTGGGTAATGTGGTCGAAATAGCGCAAGGGTAAGTGGTGAATTTTATGCGCAATTTCCTGACGGAAGCGGAAGGTGATATCCGCCGCGATAGTGGTCATGATGAAGCCCTGAATTAACTGCAAAGTTGCTGCGCTCAAATAAAGCGCCAAGACGCGCAGCAAGATCGTCCCAATCTCATTGAAGTCAATGCCGCCTTCACCTCTGACCATGCGAAGGACGCCTTCGTATAAGGCGGTGGTAGCCTGCCCTAAGGTGCGTGGGCCGAAGATACTGAAGACGGTTGAAGCAGCCGCGATGAACAAGACCACCACGATAGTCCACTTGTACTTACCGAGGTAGCCAAGCAATTGCTGCATGGTCCCCTTGAAATCGCGCGGCTTTTCCCCGGGTACAAAGCGAGATCCTGGCCCGCCGCCAAAGCCTTGCCTTTGGGCAGGTTTTGTTGGTGAAGGGGCTTTGTTTTGGTTTGTGGTATTTTCTGAGTTTGATGCATTACTCATAGTAATTCCTCCTTACTCAACTGCGAGCTGGCGATCTCTTGGTAAACCGTGCAAGTTTTCATCAGTTCCTGATGGGTGCCAACCCCGGCAATTCTGCCGTTATCCAATACTAGAATTTGGTCGGAATTTTTGGCTGTGGCTACGCGTTGGGTCACAATAAGGACGGTGCTATTGCCTACCTTTTTGCTGAGTGCACTCCTCAGAGCTGCATCGGTTTTGAAATCGAGCGCTGAAAAGCTGTCATCGAAGATATATATGGGTGGTTTTTTCACCAAGGCGCGTGCAATGGATAAGCGCTGCTTCTGCCCGCCAGAGAAGTTCGTGCCGCCCTGCGCCACTTCAGTTTGTAAGCCATCAGGGTTAGCCATAACGAAATCAATTGCTTGGGCGGTATCCAGGGCATCTATAATTTCTTCTACGGTCGCGTCTGGCTTGGCAAGCCGCATATTGGATTCAATTGTGCCGCTAAAGAGCACACCTCGTTGCGGGACGTAACCAATTTGGGCTCGTAAATCCTTCAGCGTTACATCGCGGATATCAATGCCGTCTATCTGGATTCTGCCTTTGCTGACGTCAAAGAAGCGGGGCACCAGGTTCACGAGTGTGGACTTGCCGCTGCCGGTGGAGCCAATGATCGAAGTGGTTTTCCCTGGCTTGGCAATGAAGCTAATATCGTGCAAGAGGTCTTCTTCGGCGCCTGGGTACCTAAAGTCTACATCATCAAATACGAGCTCTCCACGAACAGGCTGGCTGAACTGCAGCGGATGTGGTGGGTCCTGAATGACGATAGGCGTTTCCAAGACTTCAGCAATGCGCTCACCAGAAACGGATGCCCGCGGCAGGATGATAAACAACATCGCCAAGCTGATGAAGGAGAACATAATTTGCATGGAATATTGCATAAAGGCAATCAAATCCCCTACTTGCAGTGCTGATTGGGCAACCTCATGAGCGCCGACCCAGATGATCAAAATAGATAGCCCAGACATGATCAGGTTGATAAACGGAAAAATCACACTTAGAACCCTGCCAATATAAACATTTGTGTTGGCTAAGTCCCGATTGGCTTTTTCAAAGCGTTTTTCTTCGTATTCTTCCTTGCGGAAGGCACGCACAACCATAAGACCGGTAAGGTTCTCGCGGATTACAAGGTTCAGGCGATCAATTAAAGATTGAAGGGTCCTAAACTTCGGCATCACCAAAGCAAAAGCGATCATGATCATCCCAGTGAGCACAACCACTGCTAAAGCGATGAGCCACCACATGTTGGCGCTCTTGTCGATGGCGCGGAGAACGGCACCGATGCCCATGATAGGTGCATTCAAAGCCAGCCGCATGATCATAAAAATCACGATTTGAATTTGAGCAATGTCATTGGTAGTTCTTGTGATCAAAGAACTGGTGGAGAAATTATTGAATTCCTCGCCAGAGAAGTTTTCTACCTTTTCAAAGACGGCAATACGTGTATCGCGGGCAACACCGGCTGCCGTACGCGCAGATAAGTAGCTCACCGAAATCGAGGTGATCACGGAGATAAGCGCCATAAGGATCATCAACCCACCAACGTTCAAAATAAATTTGTTCTGAATCGAGGCTAAGTTAACCCCCAAGACGGAGTACTCTTGGCTGACCGCTTGAACCGCAATTTGGGTAAGCATGGAAGGCTCCAAGGCGTCGAGCTGCTTATAAACCGTAGTTTTCAGGGCTTCCAATTGCGCTGGCGGCAATTGGAAGAGCATTGCTTTGAGGTCGGTGCCCGGAGGTAAGGATTGAACTTGCTCGGCAAACTCTGGCCCTAAAAGCGTGGCGGCTTGTTCCGGGTTTTGAGAGAGCATATCGATGCCAAAGGCAAGGATCAGTGGCTTCGTCATGATGGCTTCAAGCTGAGTGATCGTAGCAGAATCCTTTTGTTGAAGGATGTAAACCGGCTGTAAGGAGACTAATGGATAATCCGGAACGTATTTTGCAGCTTCATCGGTGCCAGGTTCCACGAGCAGGTAGGCTGCTAAAGTTTGAGCCTTTTCCTCCTCGGATTGAAACAGATTGATTTGGTCCATGGTGCTTTTACGCAAGGCTTCTGGTACTGCGTTTTCGATACCATTTTGTTGGATACCAACATTGATGATCCTAGAGAGGTAATCTGGCAGCGCTAAGTCGGTATTTGTCATGATGAAAAGCAATACAACAGTTAATAGAATGTTTGGCCAGTAAGGTTTAATAAACTGAAACAATTTTTTCATACAGTTTCCTCTTCATTGATATTGCGTGTCACGGCTTTATTCCTTAGGGGTGCTTCAGAGGCTAACTTATCCATTCCCGCGTTAAGCAACCGCATTGCGGGAATCAGGGTGCTTTGCTCTTCAGGTGTGAAGGCGTTAACCAAATCTTGCAACCACCTGTGGCGTGCGCGTTGGGATTCTTTCATTGTCAATAATCCCTTTTCAGTGAGAGATAGCCGTTTTGTCCGTCGGTCTTGCAGGTCTACTTTGCGGTCGACATAACCACGTTTAACCAAATGGTCCACCAATTGAGAAACAGCTGCGCGGGTAATGCCTAATTTATTCGCTAAGGCGTTCATTGAACTGTTAGGGTGGTCCATTAGGAAAAACATTGCATTAACTTGAGAGGCAGAGAGGTTGGCTTGCTGAATATAGGTCATGAAGGCAAAAATCGAGTGTTTCATTGCCTTTTCAGCATATGCGTGCAATAACGCTAAAAGAGTCTCAGACACAATTAACCTCGCTTAATAGTTAAACGGGGTGAACTATATGACTTTTTAGATAGAATGTCAAGAATTCTTGCAGAAGGTAGAGGTTGATTTAGGAAAGTTTAAGCAAATTCACAGGGAATTTACCCTATTCTTTGCCCTGTAACTTTATTGCCCCACAACTTGCAAACGATACGCATCGACTTGGTCATAAAGCTTATCCATAAAGTAGAGCGAGAATGTACCCGCTGAAAAAGGATTTTCGCCTTCATACAACACAAAGGTTTGGTCGCAGCCTATCACCTTATTGTTAGAATCATAGAGCGTGGCAATGACGCGAACATCAGCAAATGGAGTTTCACCTGTGTTCTGCACCTGCCCTCTGAGCATGTACCAGTCATTATCTTCATCCCACCCAGCGGTTACCTGGCGGGTTTCAAACGTGCTGGTTGGCTCTGCGCCGACTTCATAACTCAGCTTGGCAAATTCATAACGTGCATAGGTCCTCGGCTTTTCCAAGTAGAGGTTAAAGCAAGTTTTCTCCCCTGGAGCAAGCGCCGAGATGAAGGGGGATGCATGAATGGTTGTGATTGCGGTGGTTCCATTAGCAGGGTAGAGTAGCGCGGTTATACTGAGATTATGAATTGGGTCTGGGCTGTTGTTGGCGATTTCCCCCACAATATGGAGGATTTCGATTTCTGATTTTTCGATATACATGCTGGAGTTATTGAGGATCTTTACTTGCTGTTCATCGCTGCGCAAAGCTAAGGGCAGGAAGATGCGCTCCTTCTGTTCGGCTTGTTTGGGGGCAGTAGGTAGGCTAAGCTTCGGGAGTGNNGCTAATTGTCAGCATCAGCACTGCCCTGAGCAGGAAGGCACCGAATGATTTCTTTTTAGGCTGCATAAAAAACACCTCCAGCGAGTATACCTGCTGAAGGTGTTGCAATGATTATGCCAGCAAGATTATTCCCCAAAATTCTCGGCAAATAACTTTTGTAAAGCGTCAATGACCTCTTGCTTTTCTTCACCTTTGGCTTGGATTTTCAGCACGTCGCCTTTTTTAGCGGCAAGCAGCATCACTGCGATTAATCCATTGATAGTTACGGGTCCTTTATTCTCCGTTAGGTTTGTTACCGTTACTTTGGCATTGTGGCTGCCAATCGTTTTGGCGAAGAGAGCTGCCGGGCGAGCGTGTAAGCCTGATTCATTCGTTACAGGCAGCACAATCTCGATAACCTCCTCAGCTGGTGTGGCTTCAGCCACTTGCTGGGGAGCTTGTTGGTCTTCTTGGCTGGATTCTGGTTGCAGCTGTTGCTGCTTTGCCAATAGAGCCGACATAGCCTCGCGATAGACCGAATCCAGATCCGAGCCCATGTTAGCTTGCACGCCAGCAGCGATGGCTCCTTCCACAAAAGGCGCAGGGCACAAGCGCACCTGAGTTTTGACCGCTTCATCGAGCATGTCTAAAGCCATTTCGGCGCTTAGGATGGCACTGCCTAAATCCATCAGCACCAAAGTGCCCTCTGGAGTATAAAGTGCATTGAGCTTTTCCATAATTTCGACCGCATTGGTGCCAATCTCTTGGTGGTCCTCGCCAATCCCGGCAGCAACATCAATCTTCACCGAGTCGGAGGGCGCCATTTGACGCACGAGCTCAGCCACGCCGCTAGCTAATTGATAACTGTGAGAAACCAGAAGGATATTTACCATACAATTGACCTTTCACCTCATCATTTATCCGTGTGACTGTTTAGAGCGTTTACTTTTTGCTCTCGGTTTTCTGTTTTTCACCCTTATCTTTATTAAAGAGGGAGTGAAACCAGTTCATTCCAAAGAAAATCAATAAAATGCTGACACCAAAAATAAGACCCCATAATATACCTTGGCCCCAATCGCCGCTGCCTTTTATTATCTGATACGCTACCAGCACAGCCAAAGCAAGGCTGATCAATCCCACAGTAATATAACCGCTTTTGCGCTTTATCCAAGGTTCCCGTAAGTTAAACTCTGCGCCCTTTGCAGATTGCTTTTTTGGGCTGGTTTGGGTAGATACAGCTTGTTCAGAACTTGTGGTGGAGTTTTTAGCAGTTTTGCGTTTTTGGTTTTGCTTCTTCGATTTTTTTGTGCTCATTTTTATTCCTGATTAAGTGTTAGGGGCGACGTGTTGGTCGCGTCGCCCCTAATTTTACTCGCAAACGAACGAAGTATTAGGCTTCTACCCAATCAAAGGAGCGAGTAACCGCTTTCTTCCAACCCTTGTAGAGTTTCTCGCGGGTCTCGGGATCCATCTTGGGGTGCCACTCTTTGTCCTTGCCCCAATTCTCGCGCAGGTCATCTACTTTCTCCCAGAAGCCGACAGCTAAGCCGGCAGCATAGGAAGCGCCCAGAGCGGTGGTTTCAGCCACAGTCGGGCGGATAACCGGAACGCCGAGGATGTCAGCTTGGAACTGCATCAAGGTTTCATTGTAGACCATACCACCATCCACCTTGAGGGCTTTCAGCGGCACTCCGCTATCCAGGTTCATGGCATCCAGCACTTCGCGTGTCTGGTAGGCTGTTGCCTCGAGGACGGCACGGGCTAAGTGACCGGCATTGATGTAGCGGGTCAAGCCAACGATAACGCCGCGGGCATCGCTCTTCCAATAAGGCGCGAACAAACCAGAGAAGGC
>DICP01000010.1:478-8259 GCA_002417685.1 Candidatus Mesolinea sp. UBA5823 | reverse complement strand
TCGCGCATCCACTGCACCAACGCACCAGTGATCGCGATGGAGCCTTCCAAGGCGTATACCGCGGGCTGATCGCCAATCTTATAACCAAGGGTGGTCAAAAGACCATTCTTGGATTGGATTGGAGAAGTGCCAGTGTTCATCAGCATAAAGCAGCCAGTGCCATAGGTGTTCTTGGCTTCGCCGGGGTCATAGCAGGTTTGGCCAAACAAAGCAGCCTGTTGGTCGCCCAAGTCACCAGCCACAGGAATACCATCCAAACCGCTGTTCTTGGCATATCCATAAACAGCTGAAGATGGTTTGATATCAGGCAACATCGCGCGCGGAACACCCAGAACCTCAAGCATTTCTGGATCCCAGTCAAGGGTTTCCAGGTTCATCATGAAGGTGCGGGAAGCATTGGTAACATCGGTGACGTGCACGCCGCCCTTAGGGCCGCCAGTTAGGTTCCAGATGACCCAGGTATCGATATTGCCGAAGAGCACTTCGCCTTTTTCGGCTTTTTCACGCACACCAGGAACGTTATCCAAAATCCATTTGATCTTCATACCGGAGAAGTAGGTTGCCAAGGGTAAGCCCACTTTCAGGCGGAAGCGATCCTGGCCGCCGTCTTTCGCTAACTGATTGCATATCGCATCAGTGCGCGTATCCTGCCAAACGATAGCATTGTAGACGGGTTTTCCGGTTGCCTTTTCCCAGACGACGGTGGTCTCGCGCTGATTGGTGATACCAACAGCTGCGATGTCGCTAATGTCAATGCGTAGTTTATCAAGTGCGCCTTTGATCACGTCTTGAGTGGCTTGCCAGATCTCCAATGGATCATGCTCAACCCAACCGGGTTTCGGATAAATTTGTTTGTGTTCTTTTTGATCGAAGCCTACAACTTCACCCTTGTGATTGAAAACCATAAAACGGGTGCTGGTTGTACCCTGATCGATTGCTGCAACATATTTTGCCATATTTTTTACTCTCCTTTTTATAATTTTTATTTATGTGTATTTTGTTTTGCCCAGGTTTTTGCGGCCGTATCAATTAAGAAATAGGTTGACGTAGCTCCAGGATCTTGATGACCTGCGCTTCTTTCTCCCAAGTAGCTCGCGCGTCCTTTGCGGGCTACCAGAGGAATGGTGGCTAACATGCCTTCGTGTGCAGCTACTGCGGATTTTTGCAGAGCTTCATCAAAAGACAAATTTTGTGCCAAAGCTTCTTTGAGAGCAGCGACAGCCGGCTCGAGGGCATCAACCATGGTTTTATCCCCTGGGACTGCTTTTCCTCTGTTCTGTACGCCTTTTTCAGCTGCTTCAAGAGCATTTGCCCAATCGGCGAGGTCGATTTCTTCCTTGTCGGCAAGGGTTTTACCCAATTCTAAAAATATCGTGGAGTAAAGTGGACCGCCAGCGCCGCCAACCGTCGAGAGAAGCGTCATGCCTACCGTCTTCAGGATTGTGCTAATATCTTTATCTTCCTGAGCTGGCAGTTTGGTCAAAACCGCTTTGAAGCCTCTATTCATGTTGGCACCGTGATCGGCATCGCCAATTTGAGCATCAAGATCCGTCAGAAAAGCTTCATTTTCGGCGATCACTTGCGCATAAGTTTTAATCCAATTCAGTACATCTTCTTTTGATATAGCCACGGTAAACCTCGTTACATTGGGAAAGTCTGGAGAAACTAACATCTCCAGACTTTCCGAAAGTTTATTAAATACCCCAGCGCATACCTGGAGTTAACACGGGTGCATCCCACAGCTTCTTCAGCTCCTCGTCCATCTTGAGCAGAGTGATCGAAGCGCCAGCCATTTCGAGACTGGTAATGTATGGGCCAATCAGATTGCGGACGACCTTGATACCCATTTCCTCGAGCAGCTTGAATGCCTTGCGGTAAACAATATAGAGCTCGATGAGGGGTGTTCCACCCATGCTATTGACGAAGAGCAAAACTTCATCGCCAGCCTTGAAGGGCAGGTCTTCCACAATTGGCTTGAGCAGCAATTCGGTGATTTTATCTGCTGGTTGAATCTTCATGCGGGTTCTACCAGGTTCACCGTGAATGCCGATACCGATCTCCATCTCGTCTTCGGGCAGGTCAAAAGTCGGCTTGCCGACGTGCGGGACTGTACAAGAAGTTAACGCCATGCCCATGCTGCGCCCTTGGCTGTTCACCTTGCGAGCCAAGTCTGCGCATTCTTTGAGCGAACGGCCTTCCTCTGCAGCAGCACCAACGATTTTTTCCATGAGGACGGTGAGGCCAACGCCGCGCCGCCCTGCTGTATAGAGGCTATCTTCTACAGCGACATCATCGTTGACCACAACAGCTTCAACTTCGATGCCTTCTCCGCGAGCGAGGTCAGCAGCCATCTCGAAGTTCATGATATCGCCGGTGTAGTTCTTTACGATGTGCAATACACCAGCGCCGCCATCAACTGTCTTGGTGGCTTCGAGCACCTGATCGGGGGTTGGGCTAGTAAAGACCGCACCTGGGCAGGCGGCATCCAACATACCTTTGCCCACGTATCCACCATGCATTGGCTCATGACCGCTGCCACCACCAGAAACGATGGCGACTTTGCCTTTCACTGGAGCGTCTGCACGATAGATAAAGTTAGGGTCATAGTGGACCTTCACGAGGTCCGGGTGAGCGAGCTCGATACCTTGCAGCTCCTCAAGTACAACATCTTCGGGTTTATTAATGAGTTTTTTCATACCATCAACCTCCTCATCCGTCCTCATGTATTTAAGACGGTTCTAAAATTTAGTCTTTCTTTGGCAGGTTCTTGGCTACTACAATGTCATACAGCCAGAAGCCGATAGGACCAGCGATTGCAGGAATGAGCACCGGCGGGATCAGCCAGTACAAACCATCGAAGAGACCTTGTGTCCCGACGAGGGCGCCGAACAAACGAGGGCCGAGGTCACGGGCAGGGTTGATGGAATAGCCGCTGGGGCCGCCCAGAGACAAACCAATGGCCAGAACGGTGAAGCCAACGATAAAGCCACCGAGGTTGTCCTTCAGACCATTATTCTTCAGGTCACCACTGGCGGCAATACCCCAGGTCAGAACCATAGTGCCAAAAAGTTCAGCAACGCAGGCAGTTAACATGCTGTAGGTACCCGTTGCAGCTGAGCTGGCGCCACCCCAGAATGTTTGACCAAAGACAGAGCCAGGGCCGGTGGACCACACATTCGGCATGCCAGCCGCTACTAAGCCATCGCGGTAGATGAAATACACAGCAGCAGCGCCCAAGAATGCACCAACCATCTGAGCAAGAATAAAGGGAACAACTTTGCTCCAGGGGAAGCCACGGCGGACTGCCAAGCCTAAAGTTACCGCAGGGTTAAGATGAGCACCAGAAACACCGGCAGAAACATAAACAGCAATAATCACGGCGAAAGCCCAGCCGATGGTTATCGTATTCCAGTTGTAAGCTGTGCCCGCCAAACGAGGGGCAAGACCAACATTTGCAACCACACCATCACCAAGCAGGATCAGGATAAAGGTGCCAAAGATCTCGCCAATTACTTCTTTGCCTAATCTTTTTTCCATAACTATCGAATCTCCTTTTTAATATAAGTTTTTATAAAAATATGGTTATAGTTTGGAACGACGTTGACAAATGGAATTAAATCTTTTTACCACCTCCTTGGGAAACAAAAATCTCGAATGCGCTTGGCCAGATAATTTGATAACAACGATCATCATTACATACGCAGCCCGCCTTGAAGCTGCTGGGCAGCACTGGAATTTGACTAAGTTGTCTTGCATTCTTGCTCAAAACCCACATAAATACTCTGCGTCCTTTCGAGCGAATACACTTTTATTTCCAGTTTGGTGGTCTTTATCACCTTATTAATTTTCTGGAGCGATTCGAGTCGAAAATAATATAACACGATTAATTGCGTGAGTCAATAATATTATACAAACTTAGCACAAATTGACACGCGTTAATCAAAAAAACCGAGTTTTTTCTCTTGCATGTAAGAAAAATTGAAAAATTTGCTTGAATAATTTGGCTAGGAAAAAAGGGAAAAAAACAAAAAATGCATAAATCTTGTCAACTCTCGTAGTATAATGTAGCGAGTTCACGTAAAACTCGAAGTCGCAGCCTGATCAGAAACATTAGCACTGTTGTGGCTGCCAAGAAGAGTGTGGGACCAAAGATATTTATGAACAACTATCAACAAGTATTATCCTTTCAACTCATAAACTATAAGTCAGTGCGTTCATTTTGGCTTTTTATCAAGAAGATTTCACTTTTAGAAAAGATATTAATATAAATACATGTTTTAGGAGGTTGGAGTGCAAGAACAATATGATTACATTATTATAGGAGGGGGTGTAGTCGGTTGTATGGTCGCCCGTTGGCTTTCCCGCTACGAAGGGAAAATCCTGTTGATCGATAAGGCAGCCGATATTGGGATGGGTGTATCCAGCGCAAATACAGCCATCGTGCACGCAGGATATGATCCTTTACCGGGCACTTTAAAAGCTTACATGAACGTGAAAGCCAATTCAATGTGGGATCAGCTTGCCGGCGAATTAAACTTTCCTTTCGAGCGCCGTGGCGATTATGTCGTAGCTATTGGGGACGAGGAACTGCCGCTGGTTGAAAAACTCATGCAACAGGGGAAGCAAAATGGCGTTCCAGGCATGGTCATGCTTAGTGGAGCTGAAGTGCGCCGACGCGAAAAGAACATTAACCCAGAAGTAAGTGGTGCGCTATGGGCTTCAACCGGCGGTATTTGCGATCCATTCCAAGTGACCATTGCTGCAGCCGAGAACGCAGTCATGAATGGCGTAACCATCCTGTTGGAAACTGCTTTTGAAGATTTCATCATGCAGGGCAAGCGCATCATTGGAATAAAAACTAACCGGGGTGATTTCCTTAGTCGCTGGGTGATTAACTCAGCTGGCTTATATTCGGACGAGGTTATGCATAAAGCTGGCATCCGCCCAGAGTTTAAAATCACGCCGCGCAAAGGCGAATATTTTATTTTCGATCGCGCGGAAATCACAATCGATAATGTGCTCTTCCCCGTGCCTTCAGCGAAAGGTAAAGGCATCCTCGTTACGACAACACTACACGAGAATACCATCATCGGACCGAATGCCAATGAGATTGAGGACAAAGAGGATACTTCAACCACCAAAGCCGGTCTGGATGAAGTTGCTGCTGGGGCGCTCAAACTCGTACCTTCGCTCAATCTGCGTTACTCGATAGCGAATTTTGCAGGCATCCGCCCAACAGGTAATGCGCCCTGTAAAACCCCTGGAATAAATTATAAAAGTGATTTCATTATTGAAATTCCTGATGAAGTTGAAGGTTTTGTCAATTTAGGCGGCATCGAATCGCCCGGCTTAACCTCCGCACCTGCCATCGCCGCAGAAGTAGTCGATATGCTGCGCGATGCAGGTGAAAAGCTCGTTGAGAAAAAGGAATGGGACCCCATCCGGCCGGCGCGCCCGCGCTTCCGCAATATGTCTCATAAAGACCGCCAGTTACTGGTAAATATGGATCCGCGGTATGGTCAAGTGATCTGCCGCTGTGAAAATATTACCGAAGGGGAAATCATTGCAGAAATTCATTCACCTGTACCTGCGCGTACCTACGATGCGATCAAACGGCGCACATGGCTTGGCACCGGACGCTGCCAAGGGGGGTTCGATATGCCCCGTGTGGTGAATATCCTTTCGAGAGAGTTAGGTATCTCGCCTTTGGAGGTGACCAAGCGCGGTAAAGGGTCCGAGTTCCTATTCAGAGAAACAAAAGAGGTGGAGGAGTAAGATGGCCCTGAAAAATATTTATGATGTTGTGGTGGTTGGCAGCGGTCCTGGCGGGGTAGCTGCCGCAATTGAAGCCAAAAAGAATGGTGCTGATGATGTTTTGATCATCGAGCGCGATTATGAGTTAGGCGGCATCTTGGTGCAATGTATCCACAATGGATTTGGTTTGGAATTGCTCAAGGAAGACTTGCCCGGTCCAGCGTATGCTCAGCATTTCATTGAGGAGATGCTTAGCTTAGGCGTCGAGGCTCTGCTAAACACCATGGTGCTGGATATTACCCCAAACCGCCACTTATTTGTCTCCAGTAAAGAGCATGGCTATGTCGAAATTGAAGCACGGGCGATTGTCTTGGCTATGGGCTGCCGTGAACGCACCCGCCCGCAGATTCGCATTCCTGGTATGCGCCCGAATGGCGTTTTTACCGCAGGAACGGCACAACGTTGGGTCAATGTGGAAGGCTACATGCCAGCAAAAGATGTTGTCATCCTTGGCTCTGGTGATATTGGTATGATTATGGCGCGTCGTCTGACGTTCGAGGGTGCCAAAGTTGAGCGCGTCTTAGAGATTCAATCTTATCTTTCGGGCTTAAGCCGCAACCTGGTGCAATGCCTGCAGGATTACAACATCCCGTTGCAGCTCAATCACACAGTCAAACGCATTATGGGGAAGAATCGCGTTGAGGCGGTGGAAGCAGTGCAAGTGGATGAAAAATGGAACTTCATCCCAGGTACTGAGGAGATTATTCCCTGTGATACGCTGCTGTTATCGGTTGGCTTGATCCCAGAAAATGAACTTTCACGTAAGGCGGGGGTTAAGCTCGACCCGATTACAGGCGGACCGTATGTGGATGAGACCTTCCAGACGAATGTACCCGGTATATTTGCTGCCGGTAACGTGGTGCATGTCTATGATTTGGTTGATTGGGTTTCTGAAGCAGGCTTTGAAGCGGGTAAACGTGCCGCTCAATATGCAATCAGCTTGCGTAATGCCGAGGCGCGTTATATCCCGCTAAAAGCTGGCAAGAACGTGCGCTATGTAGTCCCCCACAAGTTGGATAAATCCAGTTTAGCTCAGGAAGATATTCGCTTGCAGATGCGTGTGACCCGACCAATTGAGCAGCCAGTATGGATTGAAGTTCATGATGGCGAAAACTTAATCACGCGCAAAGCTGAAAAGTACGTTCGCCCTGGCGAGATGGTTACAGTAGTGCTGAAGACGAAAAATTATTCTGACGTCTCCAAAGCAAACAGTCTGACCATTGATATTAATCCGAGGTAGGAGAGAAAATGGCTGAAGAAGTTAATTTAATTTGTACGGCTTGTCCACAGGGTTGTACCCTGACGGCTGTAATAGAGAATGGTGAGGTCATTGAGGTCCGTGGTTATAACTGCAAAAAAGGGATTGACTACGGCGTTGCTGAAATGACAAATCCTCGCCGTATGGTGGCAACCACGGTTAAGGTAAAAAACGGTTTTCACCCGCTGCTTCCAGTCTATACCGAGCGGCCGGTACCCAAACCGCTCATCACCCAAATATTGGATGAGATCCGCAAGGTTGAAGTGACTGCGCCAGTAAAAATGAAGTCAGTAATAGTCGAAAATGTGCTTGGCACTGGCGTGAACGTATTAGCCAGCCGCGATATGCCCGCAAAACAATAGTCAAAGCAGAACATAACACCAAAAACCCAGCCACATTCAGCTGGGTTTTTTTATTTGATTTTTTGTTTTAGGAGAGCAAGAAATTAATAACCACCAGCGGTTGAGCTGCTTTGGGTTTGCCCAGCGGCTTCCTGCGCGATATGAATGCCGGAACTGGTGCCGATGCGTGTGGCGCCTGCGGCTAACATCTTTTGGGCATCTGCGTAGCTGCGCACCCCGCCAGAGGCTTTAACCCCCATGTCGGGTCCAACTACTTTGCGCATCAACGCAATATCTTCCACGGTTGCTCCTCCGCCGGCAAAGCCTGTCGATGTCTTGACGAAATCCGCACCGACTTCTTTTGCAAT
>DICP01000010.1:0-431 GCA_002417685.1 Candidatus Mesolinea sp. UBA5823 | reverse complement strand
TAGGTGTAGTCGCCAGATTTGAGCTTGCCATAATTCATTACCATATCCAGCTCACATGCACCATCTTGCAACGCTTGGCGTGCCTCGGCAACTTTTGCTGCTGTCACGGGGGATCCCCAGGGGAAGCCGATCACACTAGCCACCTTGATGCTGCTGCCTTGCAATAGCTGAGAACAAAGGGAAACCCAACATGAATTAACGCACACTGCACCAAATTGATATTCCAAAGCTTCCTCGCAGATCGTTCGGATCTGCTCCTCGGTCGCTTCTGGTTTAAGCAGTGTATGGTCAATCAGCGCGGTAATTGCCGGGCGGGTTAATGCGGCTTGATCAAGGTACTGCAGATCAAGGTCGAGCAAATGCCCCTTGGCATCCAGATAAATGCTTAGCTGGATGTTTTCGTACTGGCCTTTGCGGATGTAGCTTTTATT
>DICP01000024.1:3919-4591 GCA_002417685.1 Candidatus Mesolinea sp. UBA5823 | reverse complement strand
TCGCACTGGGCTCTGGCAATGCGGTTGGGGCTGCGCAGCCAACTAACAACCCTATAATCATTAAAGCCAAACTTATTGAGCTGATTTTTCTTGCTTTCATCGGGATTATTGTACCCAGATTCTGCTCTGAAATTGCTTTGAGATTTTCTTGTTCTCGCCGGTCTCTGACCGAGCGAGGAACTTGACCGCAGGTCTCCATTTTTCCAAGCATTTTTTGAAAACCGATTGTCAAAATAGGTTGGTCAGTTCCTTTGAGATCTAACGGTCAAAGGCCTTTCACGGTCAGGAGAGTGATAAATCTACGCATAGGGTACCATGCAAAAACACGAGAATCAGTGTTTGAAAACAGCCGAATTGTTATTTCCGGATTATGGGTATAATGGAACTAACCAGATGCGAGGTGAATATGAACCAATTGCGTAAGTTTCTCCTACCCTTAGCGATCGCAGCAGTGCTTTTAGGCACAGGGCTGCTGATTTGGTCTGCGCACTCTGCCTTTCCGGCTCAGGCTCAAGCTGTCTATCAAACCCCTACCCCCGATGCTGAAGGACGCATTTATTACACAGTTGAAGAGGGAGATACCTGTACGCGCATCTTCCTGCTTACCAACGTTCCCATCGATACCATCATCCAACTCAACGGGTTGGATGAAAATTGCAGCTTAATTACAGG
>DICP01000024.1:0-3906 GCA_002417685.1 Candidatus Mesolinea sp. UBA5823 | reverse complement strand
ACGGCTACCCTGCCACCCGAGTTGATCACACCCACGCCCACCCCGGAACCGGGGTTTGCCAAGATCTGCGTGGTGCTTTTCCATGATATCGATGGCACAGGCATGCGTACAACCGGCGAAGATTATCTCTACGGTGGTGTGGTTAGCATCAACGACCGCCTGGGCACGGTCTCGCTGACCGGCACAACAGTAGCAGGCAATCCAGACACTACCGACCCATTATGCTTTGATAACATCCCTGAAGGCAGCTATAACATTACGGTTGCTATCCCCGATGGATTCAACCCCACCACAGTAACGAGCTACCCACTGGAGGTGAAAGCAGGCGATCAAGCCACAATTGATTTTGGTGCACAACAAGCTACCGCCCCCGTTCAACAAGAGGATACCGCAGGCACACGTTCACCCATTCTTGGCATCGTCGGCGTGGTGATACTCATTGCCGGCTTGGTATTAGCATTCCTCACCTGGAGGCAGGGCAGGTAAGTACCAGCTAAATCTTGCAGTAATATAAAACACCGCCGTTGGAATTATTCATGGCGGTGTTTCTATTTTTCCAAAAACCTCGGGGACGATCAGGCTGTGCGTTCCTCCAACCAAATGTCAGCGTCATTGTGATAGCCAGCCCGCTCCCAAAAGCCAGGGCGGTCTTGCGCCACGAATTCCAGCCCGCGCAGCCATTTAGCGCCTTTCCAGAGGTAGACATCATTGAGATCATCACGCCCGGGGATGGAGCCGACCAATCCGCGCAAAGGCGCACCATGCTCAGCAGTGAGCGGCTTGCCATCGTAATGGGTCGCAAGCAAAAAGTTATCCGCAAAAACGACTTCAATCGGCAGGTTGGCGGTGAAGCCGTATTCCGCATGCTGAATAACATAATGTGCATCCGCTGTTGGAACGACGAGACCCAGCTCCTGTAAGGTCTTAAGGCTGACGCCTTCCCAGACGGTGTCCAACTTGCTCCATTTCGTCACACAGTGCAGGTCAAGGGTAAGCGTTGTGCGCGGCAGCTGGCTGAACTCCTGCCAAGTGAGTGTGAGGGGTTTTTCCACCTCTCCCCACACGCGGAAAGTCCAGGTTTCAGGGTCAAAAGGCGGAATAGGTCCATAATGCAGCACCGGGAACCTTTTAGAAAGAAATTGCCCCGGTGGTATGCGCCCGCTCTTGATGGGACGTTCCTCTGTACTTGGCTTCATGGGTTTACACCTCCACTTGATAAGTTCCCCCAGGCGCTAAAACGACGCACTTGGTCTGGGTTTCAGCTTCTACACGCTGCTTCCAAGCCTGAGGGTCTTGCTTGATGAGCTGCCAGGTGTTGTAGTGAATTGGGATTACTACCTTAGGTTGCAGCAGCTTCACTGCGCGCAGGGCATCATCGGGGCCCATGGTGTAGTTATCGCCAATCGGAAGCGCAGCCAGCTCCAAGCCTTCCTCACCAATCAGGCGCATATCCCCAAATAGACCTGTATCGCCGGCAAAGTAGATCTTCTTGCCAGAATTGGTCGTGAGCAAAAAGCCTACCGGGTTGCCGCCCGCGCTGCCATCGGGCAAGCCGGAGCCGTGCAGCGCTAAAGTGAGCTTGAGGTAGCCAAAGGGGTATTGAAATCCACCGCCGATATGCTGTGCATGTGTCTTAATTCCTTTAGATCCTAACCAGCCGCAGATCTCCGCATTCGAGATGACCGTGGCGCCAGTACGCTTAGCAATCGCCACCGTATCACCTAAATGATCACCATGCCCATGCGTAACGAGGATATAATCCGCCGGTACGTCTGTGGGTTTGGCGGTTGCTGTCGGGTTGCCGCTAAAGTACGGGTCAATTAACAAATGCACGCCTGCGGTTTGCAGGCCGATAGTGGCATGTCCATACCAAGTAAAAATGGTACTCATGATTATCTCCTTTCGCTAAAACTAATTCTATTATATTTATAGCGAGAGCATATGCGCCAATTCAAGATGATGCAAACCAATTTAACGGCTCGCGAGCCAGGCGAATGCTTGCTCTCTGCCTTGGTAAACATCTGCGGTCACCAGCTTGTGTTGCAGGAGTGGAAAACGCAGTTGGTAGAGCCCGTCCGGCTCTAGCAGGTAGATACCCTTCCCATCTTTTTGCCAGACTACAGCAGAAACGGACTGTTCGGTCAGGTTTTGTAGTAGCATGCCATCAGCATAATAAAGCCGCGCGCCATTAGTGCCCCAGCCTATCGTCCATTTGCCGTCTGGTGAAAAGCTGACATGCTGTTCATCAGTCATTAGTGCCAAGATTCCGCTGTCATCAAAAAGAATGACGCCCGCTTCACCTACTGCGGTGAAGCGGTCGACTTGAGGCGCAAATTCCACATGCTCATAGTCGCCTGCTGCTATCAGCTTGAAGAGTAAACCCCCACTTTTGGAAAAGTAAACTCCAGGCGCACGCCCGCTGCTTTTGCCATCTGCACTGTTCACAGATACGGCAAGCGTTCCATGCTTTTGGTCGAGCGCCACAGAATTGAAAGCGCCGTAAAANNTCATCTTGCTTGGGCATTTTCCAAGCCCCGACCAGGGAAATCTCCCATGCATCGGGGATAGCGTAACTATTAACTTCCTGAAAGACCAGCCAATTTTGCCCCGGTGCCCAGTAAGGCGCAAATTCCTGCTGGATCCGCTCGCTTAGTCGTTTGAATGTGCCCGCTTGAGGAGTATATAAATAGAGATCGCTTGAGAAGTCCTCGAGTGCTAAGGGAATGACAGCCTGAAGGCTGTTCGCCGTCCAGCTCACCGGGTTGGGTTGCAGCACTGCCTGGAGCGCCATTTTGGGTTGCTTTCCTTTTTCTTCCAGGATATCTGCGATAAGCTGCTCTAAAAGCAGCGGCGTGATTTTCTCAGCTGGCTGCCAGGGGTCCTCGATAAGATAGAAACCAAGGTCTGTGAGTGTCTCAAGCTTGCCGGCACGCACGAGCAATCGCTTTCCATCCGGTGAAATACCGCTGGCTAAGTCTAGCGGATCCAAGGCTGGAGGCAAATCCAGTAGGATGAGCGTGCCGCTATCCACGTCATGCGCGTAGTAGCCCGTGCCCGCTTGGTTGGCAAACACTAACCAGGGGCCATCCTCAGCTACCGTTGGGGTGGGAGGGGGGTTGGTGGGGGTTGCTGTAGGTTTTTTGGTAACTTGTGCGGTCAGGGTAGCTTGAGCCTGGGCAGAAGTAGTTTCAGTTTGGGCGCGCAGCTGGGCTGTCGCCGTGGGCACCCAAGCAACAGGCGTCGGTGAGCTTAACCGGCAGCCCAGGCTGAGCAAAAGCAAGCCAAATACTAAGATGACCCTGCCTTTCAGCTTCATACTCTTCCTTTTGGCTCGCATCTCATCTTCTTTGCACCCCTCTATGGAATTGGCTGCGCTATTTTTTCAGTTTTTCAATTTGGGCTTCGACTTCTTCGAAGCCATCCTTATAAAACTCTTTTTCCTCAGGGGCAAGCTCATGCAGCAAGCGTAAAAATTCGCCAGCATGCACACGCTCTTCATCGGCAATGTCATTAAGCACATTGATGGCTAACTTGTTATCGATGGAATCCGCTAATTGGGTATAGAGCTGGATAGCCTCATATTCCGCAGCCACCATAAAGCGGATCGCGCGAATAAGCTCTTCATGTGTTAGCTTGCGCTCATGCGCCAAGCCAGAGAAAGAATTTCCGAAATCAGGCATAGTGTTCCTCCTTCAAAAGAATTGTGGTGAAAGATTTAATCAATCCTAATACTTTAGCAATCATACCATAGAGACTGTTTTCGTCTTTCCGGTGTTCCCCTAATGGAGTTTCAATGTAAAATAAGCACTCTCGATATTCCTTCCTAGCCATTTCGATTACGCAGTACATTTCGATTGTCCATTTCATAGCTCCTAATCATAATTAGGACATCTTGGATTCAACTCG
>DICP01000115.1 GCA_002417685.1 Candidatus Mesolinea sp. UBA5823 | reverse complement strand
AGTAGTCCAAAAACTCAGACATGAGGGTGTTGAAAATGTCCAGAACATTTGAAAATGAATAACTTTACATTCAAGAATATCACAATACGTTCATGCCCCCACCCTTTTGTTTCCCCTCCCCAGCGTCTCGTTTCAGTGTAAAACTTTCCGCCCGATGCTGGTGAGGGGAAAGATGTATGCAGGCGAGGGCGGCCGCCCCCGCCTGGGCATAATCGTAGCCTTTCAGGCGGATAGAACGGGGCTGGTGCTCATGTCTCGATTTCCGATTCGTAGATAGTCGTCATAATCAATTAAGCCTCGATCCAATGCCATATATCTTCAACTCCATTGGAGTTCCACCCTTCAGTTTCTTTTCTATATTTTTCAAATGAGGTTCTGACGAGATCGATTTCCTCTTTTTCATACAATGGCTTCTCCCAATACTCAAAAAAGGTTGGGTTTTCAATTGCCAAAGCCATATGGCCTTCTGAAAACAAAATTACAGATAAAAATTCCGCCACTTCAAAGATTATTTGATGAGCATCCCATAAACATTTGAATGTTACTGCAGACTTATTTACATCTTGAATAGAACGACTTTCGGGAGTGGCAGAATGAGCAATGAATTTATCTACATAAGTAGTAATTTCCTGGCAACGGTCCATCTTTTCTCGTAGTCGAAAAAACACTCTTTCAGCTATTACGTCATTAGGGTTCCTGTTATTGGGAGTAGTGCCACTAAGACGATCAAATGTTCGATGGGCTTCCTCAATTGACTCCCAATCAAACTCGGAAGGAACAAATAAGGCTTTTCCCGAAGGTTGGGTTAAAATGAACTCCCATTTTCTGTTTTGTACCTCGGTGTAATCGTAAGGCATGTTTCTGAGTTTGAAAAATATCTCCCTTGTTAATTCAAGTCGATAACTGCTAATGTCGTTGATGATAGCCCCAACGGAATAAACTCCTTTTTTCCCTGTAAGCCCATAAAATGTATCGGTCAAGCGACGAATATAAGCGCTTTGCGACTGAAAATAATTTCGGTCAATAAATGAATGCAATGCTCCATTTATCTCTGGTTCTTGTGGGTTTTTCTTGATTTGTGACTGACGTGATTCGATAATTATGTGGAAAATGGCCGTATCCCAAATCATTGTCCAGATTTGTTGAAATATTGAATTGGGATCATCTCCATTTAAACAATCACTCCAGTTTTTCCAGGCTTTTTCCAGTGATAATTTTTCTGCTTTTGCCATAATTGCCCTTTTACATGGGATGGTAAAGGTTATTTAGATACGAAAAGAGGTTCCTGTAAGGTGGACTCCTTTCTTAAGGTTGAGTATAGCATCGTCTGATCTTTAACGGCATAAACCTGGGCAGGCGACTGATAATCGATTAACTAATGTTTTTCAACACTCTCCTTGACATTTTAAATTGATTATGATTAAATATAAATGTTCGCTGATTGGGTGCCCCCCTCACCCAGTCCGCGAACACTTTTTATTCCTGCCATTCCAATTCATAATCCCCAATCACAACGGTATCCCCATCGCTCACGCCAGCTTCTTTCAATGCAGCATCAATCCCCATGCGGCTCAGCAAGCGCTGGAAGCGGCGCACAGACCCAGGCTGATCCCAAAATGTCATCGCGGCAGCTTTTTCGATCATCTTCCCGTTCACAATCCAAGAATCACCTTCCCGGCTAATCGTGAAAGCACGCGGGTTTTCTTCCGCACGGTAGACTGGGATTTCCTCTTCGGGCTCTTCTTTCGGCGCTTGCTGTAAGCATTCATAGGCTTTCCAAAGTACTTTCTCTAAGTTGGTATGCGCCGCTGCTGAAATCGGAATAAGTTCCACCCCTTCCTGGGCAAACTTTTCCCGTAGGGGCTCAAAACGCTCTGCAACGTCTGGAAGGTCTATCTTGTTGAGCACAACCACCTGCGGCAGCTTGCCCAAACGCTCATCATAAAGTTCTAATTCTTGGTTAACCATCAGGTAATCCTCATAAGGATCATCGGAAAGACCGTCCAAAATATGGATAAGCACGCGCGTGCGTTGGATGTGGCGTAGAAACTCATAGCCCAAGCCACTCCCTTCATGTGCCCCTTCAATCAAGCCAGGAATATCAGCAAGCACCAAATCGTGTTCTGCATCCAAGTGCACCACCCCTAAGTTCGGTTCGAGCGTGGTGAAAGGGTATTCAGCAATCTTCGGCTGAGCATTGGTCGTTGCGGCTAAAAAAGAAGACTTCCCTGCATTCGGTAAGCCGATCAATCCCACATCCGCAATCAGTTTGAGCTCCAGGCGTAAGGTCAGCTCCTCACTTGGCTCACCTCGCTCGGCAGTGAGTGGCATTTGGTTGCGTGAGGACGCAAAGTGCTGATTGCCGCGTCCGCCTCGCCCACCTTTAGCAACTACGAGCGTTTGCCCAGGCAGCACCAAATCCCCGAGCAGTTCACCAGTTTCGTCATTATAAACCAGTGTGCCCGGCGGAACCGGAATGATAAGGTCGTCAGCAGATTTGCCGGACTGCTTGTTTGGTCCTCCGTTGCGGCCATTCTCAGCAGCAAAATTTTCGTTATAGTGAAATTTACTCAAAGTATTCAGGGTCGGCTCCACGCGCAACACCACATCCCCCCCTTTTCCGCCATCACCGCCGTCCGGACCGCCTTTGGGGCGGTACTTTTCACGGTGCATGTGCACCATGCCGTCCCCGCCTTTGCCGGATTTTACTTTTATCACTACTGAATCGATAAACATGATTTTCCTTAATACTTCAATGTATTCGAAAATTAATTATAAATCAGGGGTCAGGCAACCCTGACCCCTGTAATGGTCTTGTGCTTGAGGACTTCAGCTTATTTGCCGAATTTCTTCTGCAAAATATCCGTCAAGGTTGGTTTGCCGATCTCCTCCAACGCATAGCGCACGCGCTGAGTGGGTTTGTTGATTTTCATAATCCGGTTCAGGTCAATCGGTGTGCCAATCACAACCATATCCACATCCGCATTATTGATGGTTTGCTCTAGATCGCGAACCATCTGCTCACCGTAGCCCATGGCAGGGAGGATTTTGCCTGTGCCTGGGTATTTTTTGTAAGTGTCTATAATGCTGCCTACCGCAAACGGACGCGGATCAACAATTTCTGCCGCGCCATAACGCCGAGCAGCCACATACCCAGCCCCAAAAGCCATACCGCCATGGGTGAGCGTGGGACCGTCCTCAACCACTAGCACGCGTTTCCCGCGGATAGCATCCGGATCGTCTACGTAGATGGGAGAAGCTGCCTCAATAACTTGAGCCGTTGGGTTAACCGCAAACAAGCTCTCGCGCACGGCAATGACATCATCTGGGTTAGCNNGGGTAATAATTAACCTCGTGCCCTGGCCGCAGCGGGTCAGCCACCACAATGAGCAAGTCAGTCGCATAGAATGAGAAGTCGTTGTTCCCCCCGTCCCAGAGGACAATATCCACTTCCTTCTCGGCTTCGCGCAAAATGGCTTCGTAATCCACGCCGGCATAGACAATTACGCCTTGGTCTATATGTGGTTCGTACTCTTCGCGTTCCTCAATGGTGCACTCGTGCTTATCCAGATCCGCATACGTGGCGAAGCGCTGCACTTTTTGCTTGACCAGATCGCCATACGGCATAGGGTGGCGGATGGCGGCTACTTTGTAGCCCATTTCCATAAGTATTTGGGCAACCTTGCGCGTGGTTTGGCTTTTGCCAGAGCCGGTGCGCACGGCGCAAACAGCAACGACGGGCTTCGTGGACTTTACCTGAGTTCGTTTTGTGCCCATTACTAAGAAATCTGCACCCAATGCATTGACCTGGCTGGCTTTGTGCATCACATAAGTGTGAGGAACATCGCTATAAGCAAAAACAACTTCATCAACCTTAAAATCCTTAATCAACTTGGGTAGCTCATCTTCAGGATAAATATCGATGCCGTTTGGGTATAGCTTACCCGCCAACTCAGCAGGATATTTTCTGCCTTCAATATTGGGGATCTGGGTTGCCGTGAAAGCAACCACCTCATATTGGTCGTTATCACGGTAAAAGGTATTGAAATTGTGGAAATCCCTGCCAGCGGCTCCCATGATGATTGTGCGGATACGATTCATAAAATTTTTCTCCTTTTGCTAAATTTTTTATTGTGCCTTATTTTACATCACTTCTGGGGCTCGGATGCCCATAAGGGTTAAAACCTTCGCCAAACAAGTACGCGCTGCAGCCACCACTGCCAGACGAGTTGCCCGAATTGCTGGCTCGGCATTCAAGACCGGGCATTGATTGTAAAAATCATTGAAAGCTTTAGCCAGGTCATAGGCATAGTTGGCTATCAACGAGGGCTTAAGCTCCTTGGCTGCACGTTGAATTTCATCGGGCAGCCGGGCGAGCAGTTCAATCAGGTTTATCTCGCTGGACTGCAATTCGTAGCTAAACTGCGGCACCACGGGCTGCTCCAAACCCGCCTTGCGCAAAATGCTATTGGCTCGTACATGTGCATATTGAATGTATGGTGCCGATTGCCCGTTGAAGTCTAAAGCACTCTCCCAATCAAATGTGACCATTTTAGTGTTTTCCCGAGCTAACATCGGATACTTGATGCTCCCCAAAGCCACAGCTTCGGCGATAGTTTGCATTTCTTGGGGATCTAGTTCCGGGTTTTTTTCACGCACAATCTCAAGCGCACGTTTAGTTGCTTCCCGAATGAGGTCATCCAAGAGTACCACCGTCCCTTCTCGCGAGGACATCGTAACATTCCCTGGCAGGTTCACAATTTCATAAGCTAAGTGGTAAATACGCTCTGCCCAGGGATAGCCCATCAGCTCCAGGACCTTGCGGATTTGTTTCATATGCAAGCTTTGCCGCACGTCAATCACATAAATGGACTGCTCAAGGTCATACTCAGTAAACTTGAGGATAGCAAGGGGAATTTCTTTGGTGGCATAAAGCGAGGTCCCATCCGAGCGCAAAATAATCACCACACGGTATTCCTCTTTTGTGCCCAGCAATTCATCCAAATTAATGATCACCGGCTCTTCGGGTCTGCCATCGTGTGCTAATCCGGATTTGATCAGCTGGTCAACAACGGCTTTACCTGGCTCTTCCACTTCGCTCTCGAAATAAATACGGTCGAAATGTTCGCCTAGCAGATCATAAACCTGCGCAAATCCTTCCATCGACCATTCTCGGGTTTGCTTCCAGAGCTCTAAGATGTGCGGGTCGCGTGCATCCCAGCGGGCAAAGTAAGCACGTACTTCCGCCTCAAAGCCTTCTTCATAGGCGAAACGGCGGTCAGCCTCAGCAAACAGATCCCCCATCCAGCGCGTTTTATCTTCGTTCGGCGTTTCACCTTGATGGTATTTCTCGTAATTGCATAACCACTTGATCACATGCAGCCCAATATCCCCAATGTAATTGACCCGAATAACCGCTTTGCCGCTGGCTTCGAGGATGTTGGAAATTGAGCCGCCCAGGATCACATTACGCAAATGTCCAACGTGCAAAGGTTTGTGTGTGTTTGGGTTGGAATATTCCACCATGGTCGCCTTTCCCGAAGGTTCACAGGTACCATAGCCCTCACCTTGATCGAGGACAGTTTGTACGACTTTCTGGGCATATTCTGGTGGCGAAAAATAAAGGTTAAGGTAACCGCGAACAGCTTCGATTCGGCTAAAGCCAGGCAGATTTCCAAGATAAGTCCGCAAGGATTCCGCCAAAAATTGAGCATGCTGCGGCACCGGTACTTGACGATTGGGATCCGCAGCTGCCAAAGGAAAAAGGGGTGCGGCAATACCCCATTCCCCACTAAAGGGGATGTCGCGCCATTCTAAGGGTTTAGCGGGCAGCCCGCGCTCTTGGCAATAATTTTGAAATATATTTGCTAGTGCTTGCTTTTCCTCTTCGAACATGCTGCCTTCCTTCAGCCCAAGATAATCCTAGCCCGCGGCAAACAGGCCTTGAGGGCTATTTTACCATTGCGCTGTCTCCAATTTAGATCGGCAACAAAAACGGAGGCATAAAGCCTCCGCATCGTTGACAAAACTGTCAGTGTTTATTGCATTGAGTTTAGCTTTTTGACCAGACGTGACTTGCGCCGGGCAGCGTTATTCTTATGAATCACGCCTTTGCTGGCAGCTTTATCCAGAGCTTTAATCGCCTTCAGCGTTTCATCTTGGAAGGCTTGCGCATCGCCAACTTTGATAGCTGCTTCAGCTTTGCGCACATAGGTCCGGGCAGTGCCACGATAGACACGGTTGCGCATGCGCCGTTTCTGGTTTTGTTTATTTCGTTTGATCTGAGACTTAATATTAGCCAATTCTTCCTCCAGACTATAATTCCATATTCACGAACTTTTATTTTACAACAAATTCACAAAATGTCCAGTCCAATTTTACTGAAATAAAGGTCTTTTCAAAGGGTTTTTCATGGTGTAAAAATCGAATTGACAGAGCACTTATTCCCTTGATGATATTAGCTCGAATTCTCCTTCTAATCCTGAGGTTGAATCCGGTCCTACCCACAGCTTGAATTTTCCTGGCTCAATGGTATAACGATTCCTCAAGTGATAAAAACAGGCCCCCCATTTCGGGAGGCCTGTAAGCTAAACAAATGCTTCGGCTAAGCCATTTCGTATTTTTCTGACGCGATCTGCGACTTCGGGACACCCATAGCCGCTAAATGCCTGTGCATCGCATCCATCATCGGCAGCGGACCGCACATGAAGTAGAACAGTTCCTTATAGTTCTCCGGCAGCTTCGCTAAGAGCAATTCTTTGGTGATATAGCCCTTATACTCACAAGCCTCCGGATTTCGCGGTTTTTCAAGCACCTGAACTAAGGTCATGTTCAGGCGGGATTTTAGGCTCTCGAATTCATCTTGGAAAAGGACGGTCTCTTCGTTCAGGTCGCCATAGAACACATACACGGGCCTTTTATCGCCTTTATCCGCCATTGTGTTCAGAATGCTCATGATTGGCGCAATGCCAATACCACCACCTAGAAGCACTAAGCCCTTTTGCATACGCGGGTCGTCCAAGTCGAAGGTCCCATAAGGGCCATCCACATACATCTTCTCACCGGGTTTCCAATCTGAGATTGTGTTGGTAAAGTCTCCAGCTTTCTTAATTGAGAAGCGGATCGCATCCCACTCGGTACTCCCTGAGTAAGAGAAAGGATTGCGGCTGATCACAAATGGTGAGTGTCCGCGGCTAATCCAGGCTACCTGGCCAGCTTTAAAGGCAGGACGTTTAAACCCATCCGGTAAAAGATACACAGAATAGGTATCTTTGCCTTCGCTAACAACTTTTTCAATTTTGTAAGGATGCTTCGCCAGGATAAAGGGTCGGATAAGGCGAATGTACAGCGCTAATCCACCCCAAATCACTATAAGCACAATCCAAGCAGCAGTCATTGCCGGATTACTCATATAGTAATTCCGGCCGAACATATGCCACAGCCCAAATACCATGATACACAAAGTGAAAATGTCGTGTAACAA
>DICP01000068.1 GCA_002417685.1 Candidatus Mesolinea sp. UBA5823 | reverse complement strand
GTCTCACCGATGACTACCAAACCTTGAATGGCAATCTCGCCTTCCATGGTGCCTTCGATGCGTACGCCACCCTTGCCACGCAGGTCCCCCTTCCAATTGATGCCTGGGCCAAGCACTGAGGTAACNNAGCGGGTTCTACATCAAAAGTTGGCGGCGATTTCTTTTTTCCTAACATAATTGGTGCTTTTTTCCTTTTGGAGTCAATTATAAATCACTCGCTATCCGTAAATCGCTGCTCAACTTTTGCAACGTTTGCGGGCCGATTTGCCAGCGCCATGGCACCGAGCGCCAAGGCTCTGGGACCGAATTTATCCCTACGCGGGGTTTAACCAGCAAGGACGTAGATGGAACTTCCACACCCACTTCAATAAAAAGGCTGGAGTCCGGCGCACACAGGTCAGCCCGGTTCAGCTGTCCATCCAGCGCTAAGGCTTGAGCCAGTTTGGCAGGTCCATTGAGCCAGCCATTTTCGCGATCGAGCGTCGGACGCAGTTCTTCCATCTTTTCCAGCCCTTCAATGGGCAGTAGCCCACGGATGAGCACTGCGGCTGGTACCCCCTCTTTATCAGTAACGGCATTGAGCAGCCAGTGCATGCCATAAGTGAAGTAAATATAAGCGTGTCCAGGCGGTCCATACATTGGCGCGGTGCGTGGTGTAAGGCCAACGCGGGCATGGCATGCCAAATCTTCTTCGCCTTGGTAGGCTTCGGTTTCTGTGATCAGCCCCGCCAAGCGCTCACCATTGAAAAGGCGCACCAGCCGGCAGCCAATCAGCTGCGGCGCCACCTGAGGCGCTGGGCGGTCATAAAAGCTGCGCGGGAGAATCGCTCTGGGTTTATTTTCTAAGTTGAGGGTCACGTTCTATCGTCAGGCGCAAGCCGGTTTCCAGCGGGATGAGCGGCAAATAGTTGAGCTTCGCATATGCCTTGGAGATATCCGCAGCCATGCGTGAGACTCCGCCGCTTTTATGCGGGTTGTAGATTTCCTCCGGTTTCGTCTCCGTCACCTGCACAATCAAGCGCACCAGTTCTTTGACGCTGGTTTCCACGCCGCTGCCAACATTTATAATCTCCTGGTCTATGCCTTTTGCGGTCGCGGATGTGACTAAGGCATTGACCACATCATCCACATAGACGTAATCGCGCGTTTGGCTGCCATCACCATGGACCACGATGGAACCATTGGTGAGCGCATGCTTGAGGAAGTTGGCAATCACCGGCGGATGCGCATTGGGGACCCGCTGACCAGGTCCATAGGCATTAAAAATGCGCAAACACACCGCTTCCACACCACATTGTGCCGCAATCGTTCTTACGTAATACTCTGCTGCTAATTTGGAGACAGCATAAACCGAAAGAGGGTGCACCTCGGAGCTCTCTTTGAAAGGGATCACGTCTTGTTCGCCATAAATCGCACCCGAGGAGGCAAGCACCACACGCCGCACTTTCATATCGCGGATCGCTTCCATCAGGGTAACTGTGCCACCTACATTTACGGTATCATAATCCCGCGGGTAAAGCTGGGATTCTGGCACAGAAACCTTTGCAGCTAGGTGAAAGACACAATCAACACCGGGTAGCAGCGTCCAAAGCAGTGCCTTGTCGTTGATATCCCCGCGGACGAACTGCACTTCGGGCAGCAACTGGCTTGGGTCACCCGCGGAGGCATCGTCTATCACCAGCACTTCGTGCCCCTGACGTGCCAGCCGGTTGCTCAGCGCGGTTCCGAGAAAGCCTGCCCCTCCAGTTACTAAGTAACGCATCGCTAACTTTCAATCTCTCTATGTGTCATGATGTGTGCGATATTTTAGCATAGATTAATTTTGTGCTGATTTGGCTGCAATGATTGTGCCGAAATAGTGAATTTTCCGCCGCTTTAAAGGTTACAAAACTCTTCACGAGGGATTGCACGGGGAGAATGCCCAGAATAGACTCTGCAGGGCTTGAGTGCCTGCATGCGCGCAAGGCTCTCCTCGAGTGCTTGCCAATCTGTGGCTAAGAGCGTTTGCCGGCAGGCGCGCTTTTTCTGACCGATCAGATCGCCAATGATGAGGGTGCCATCCTCTAACCAGAGGCTGGAATGCCCGGGCGTGTGTCCAGGTGTGTGGAATACCTGTGCAGCTAATCCGTAGTCCATAAGGCTAGCCCCATCCTCGAGCAGCACCTCTGGTTTGACAGGTGGAAGCGGCACAAAGACCTTGGCAATGCCCAGCCCTAAAGGGAAAAGATGTCCCACTCCGCGAACAATGCCCAAGTCCGAGCGGCCTGCGTGCAATGCCTCGGAGTCTGCCGGATGCACGCCTATTGGCACGCCTGTTTGAGCATGCAGAGCTGCAGCACTGCCGTAATGGTCATAGTGTGCATGCGTGATCCAAATAAGCTTCAGGTCGTGCCGACCCAGTGCGTCCATTGCCGCCAGCACCTTCTTTTCTTGGTGTGGCGAGCCGCAATCCACCAGTACCAGCCCGCCTTCGCTTTCTATCAGAAAGGCATAACCAAGACCACAGGAAATGGGATGAATTTGCATTGAAACCTCACTCATAAGCAACGCTTGGGCTTATGTAATCCGATTATCAGCACGTTTACGGCATGAAGTTACAATGTGGCGTGGCTAAACTCATGACAAATGTAAAAACACATCCGGTTTTTGTTCTGCAATCCGTAACAAAGCTAAGGCAGGCCCGCTTGGTTTTCGTCGCCCTTGTTCCCAATCTTGAACAGTACGCAAGCTCACGCCCATCATACCCGCAAAAGCTGCTTGGGACAGGTGTAATCTTTCCCTAATAACTCTGGGCGATTCTGGAACACTTAAAGTACGAACCCGCAGATCACCTTTGCCTGCCTTGTATGCTTTGATTTCGCGAACGCCGTCAAGGATTTCTTGTCCAATATCACGTTTATCCATCTTCTATCTCCTTCGCAATCTTACGTAAAATGTGGGCAGGGATATTTTCGACTTCATTCTTACTGTAAATAGTTAACAGCCAAATTTCATTATCATTTGGTTTGAAGTAATAAATTATCCTCACGCCACCACTTTTACCCTTGCCCGACATTGCCCAACGAATTTTTCGGACGCCGCCAGAGCCAGGAACAACCCTTCCTGATTTTGGATATAAAACCAGGAAACTTTGAAGCCCAATGTATTCATCTTCAGAAAGGTATTCATATACATACTTTGTAAATGTGGTAGTTTCAATAAACTCCATTGTGCCCTTATTATACGGCATTGCCGTATAGTTTGCAACCTTTGCTTATACAATCCACCAAAGTTTTGTTACGGACTTGTAAACAGTTAAATTGGACTTTATTTAGGGGTGGGTTAGCCTTAAATTGAGTACACAATCCATCCTGACCTAGAAACATACCTAACATTCGAAGAAACTTTCATTAAGTATTGGTTCTGTTAATCCAGGTGATCGTACCTCTGTTCTCGCCGGTCTCCGAGTGCGCAGCCTACCCGCAGGGTACCGTGAAAGAACACGAGTAAGAGAGCAATTTTGGGCGTTAAAACACAAAAACCCCCCCGTTCACCGGGAGCGCAAGCATTTCTTCTCCAGCTTACTTCATCACCGGCCGAAACTTATAGCCATACACGATGATCCCACGTTCGTCGCCGTCATTGCGGATTTTGCGGGTAACCATCTTCACGGCTTCAGTTAATAGCTTTGCATCGTGCCGGTTGAAGATATTTTAATGGTGCTTTATTAGCTTTTAAATAATACAATTTTTTTAATTATATCTATTTATTATTACAAATATATAATTAGGCGTGATCCTTCCAACTTATAATCAGGTACACGCAACTCAGCTTTAAATTTTTTGTCCCCAATTCCAATAATAACTGGAACCAAATAGCCGTCATGATAACTAATAAAAGAAGTTTCAGGCCATACTTCCATATGTTTTGTTCGATACGCAAACCAAAAGATATTATGATACAACAACTCAAATAAACCACCACCTCCTTCTGGTGGTAAGTTTTCTAGATCATCGATATCAAAATGTACATAGAAACTTGTTGAAAGATCTTTTATTCTTGGTATCGCAAAAAAGATAAAGATGCTTGGCTTGAATGATTTCGAGGTGATAATAAAATCACTTTTCCGATGCAACGCAGGCGAGGAAGGGGAAAATTTCGGTTCTGCTAATTGTATCGTAAATAAATGCCTAACACCTAAAGTATTGTTAGTTTTATCTTGTAGGAAATTTCCACGTATAACAAGGTTAGGAACATTCGGTGTGATTTTTGCCATACCGGAGCCATGAATGCTAAGTTTTCCTTCTCCAGGGGAATCCGTAAGTAAAAATTCAATTTTGCCTTCATTTTCTTTAAAAATTAGAAATTTTGAATTCAAAAAATCGGGGGAACTAACATAGATGCTTCCATCTGACCGACTCTGAGTAAAACTTAGTACATGGTAAAAGTTGTCTCCATTAGATAAGAACAATCGTCGTTTTGCAAATTCTGTTTTTATATTATTCACGTTATTTTTCATTAATGGATTTATTTTTAATAATAATTAGATTGTTGACGTTTTTATCAATCTTCTTCAAAAGTAACGGTCACCTATTACTTTAAAATCATACTACAATTTTTGAGACTAGGTATGAAAGTCTTCTAATTGTTTGAGGATTTCTAAATCTTTAGATAATCCTTTTATATGCTTATAACAAGTATGGTTTATCTAAGGTTCTTTATATAAGTTTTTCGCAGAAAGATATTAACCAATGCTCCAGATTTTTCAAAAGCTTGTGTAGCAATGGCCGCGAATGTTTAGACGCTTTGTTTGTTCTATTTTGTTTTTGGACAATAATAAATCTGCTGCTCGATCAAGAAGGGTTAGATCTGGGGATCCACGTTATCCTCTCGCTAGAGTCTGCTTATAATCCTGG
The DNA here is from genome assembly GCA_002417685.1 of Candidatus Mesolinea sp. UBA5823. GTDB lineage: Bacteria > Chloroflexota > Anaerolineae > Anaerolineales > Anaerolineaceae > Mesolinea. The sequence goes on along the minus strand of DICP01000068.1, from coordinate 257 downwards.
CGTGGCTATAGCTAAGCCAACTTGGCTGTAATGAAAAACGTCTCAGTTCACTAATCATCCGTGCTTTGAAAGATTTTTTCAAAGCTTTTTGGGCTTTGTAAAAATATACATGTTTCTTTCAAAGTGTTGTGTCGATTCTTTAATTATCGGTGCTTTCCTTGCCCCAATACGTATTATGATCAATTTAACAAAAAAGCGCCCCCGTTTACTGGGAGCGCCTAAATTTCTTCTCCAGCTTACTTCATCACCGGGCGGAA
>DICP01000098.1:1465-8274 GCA_002417685.1 Candidatus Mesolinea sp. UBA5823 | reverse complement strand
TTGACAGGAATGCCCATTTTTTCGAGGGTCACAACGATCCGATCGCGCAGCTCATAGTAGTTATCACAAGGTGGAGCGGCATGATAGCCATGATTATCCGGTAATGCATAACCGTTAGGGTTGACCAGATCTCCCCAATTAGCCTCACCAGAATCAATTTGGCTTAAGCTCAAGGATGGGCTGTTTTTGAGAGTTACGCGGTCGAAAATGTAAAATTCGAATTCAGGTCCCCATAGGCTGCAATCGGCAATGCCGCTAGCTTGCAAGAACTTTTCACTGCGTTTAGCAATTTCTCTTGGGTCAAATTGATATCGTTCTTTGGTGTCTGCTTCAAAAATATTGCATAAAAAAGCCAAAGTTGGCTGTTTATGAAACGGATCAATAAAACCCGTGGCGAGATCAGGCTTGAGCACCATGTCGCCAGAGTGAACATGTTTGAAACCCACGCTGGAGCCATCGAAGCCAACCCCTTCAGACATAAGCTCGGCTGTGAACTCACGATTTGTGATTGTCACGTGATGGAGCTGACCCCATAGGTCACCATAGAGCAGATCAATAAGCTCGATGCTGTTTCCACGAATGAAAGCCAATGCGTCCTGAAAATTTGAGAACATGAATATCCCTTTCTTGTGTTAAGGTGAGCTTGATGTGCCCTAAATTATACTCTAAGCGGCTTTATGGCTTGTTTTAAGAAGAAATGGGATTTGCGCTTTGAAGCTTACCCTTAGAAAGCTTAAGTAAAAGCTAAAAAAAGCTCGCTAACAACGCTTTCAGGCAATCCAACAAAGAAATGGCAGCCTTTTGAGTCCGTATATAATCAGGGCGCTTAGGCTGAAAGCAAGCAGTGTCAGCACAGGCACCGAAAAAATGGGGTTAAAGCTGAGAGGTGTGAAATGTAAGAACTTGTCCAAACCAAAGAGTACCATCGGATGAATGAGGTAAACCCCCAAGGTTTGTCTCGCAATTGTGGCAAACAGCTTTTTCGTGTTAGTGGAAAACGTAATCTGCTTGATCTTATTCTGGAAGAGCCAAAAAATAGGTACCGCCACCATAAAAGTCATTACGGAAAGTGGGGTAGAAAAAGTTAAAGTGGTTTCACCAGCTTGTTGAGAGGCAAATTGCGTCAGGCTAGCATTGAGTACCACACCAACTGGCAGAGCTAGGTATAGCAACCATCTGGTCAGCTGATTAGGCTTGAAATAATGTTGGATAACATTACCGAGTAAGAAATAACCAGCAAACAACATTAGATGCCCAATCGGGAACTTAGCCACAAAAGTCTGTAAAGGTTCAGCAAAGGGTAGAAAATCCCAACCCATCGAAAAGGTGTGCCCGATTGTACCGACTACCATTAAAGCAACTCCAAATTCTATGATAGCTTTATCGCTATGATCTAAGATCAGCTGTAAGAATGGCGAGATCAGGTAAAGGCTTATTAGAATCGGCAGAAACCACATATGGTCAGAACTTTCCAGTGTTCGCCTAAGCACGGTTGGAATAATTTCCGATGAAGGTATCAGAGGTTGAGTGAATAAAGAGAACATTGCATACAGGAATGACCAGAAAAAGTAAATTAAGACAATCTTTTTGAGGGGACCTTGGAAAAGCTGTTTCAAGCTACGCTGCTTGCCCAAGCCCAAGAAGAGCACACCGCTCATCATGGTGAAGAGGGGTGTGGCTGCTCGGGAAAAGGCAAGGTAAAGATTTACAGTTTGCCAGCCATGTGCTTCGATTGGCATGGCTCTAAGTTGGTTTGCAGTGATATTAAGCATCACGATTAATAGGGAAGCCGCAATGCGTAACAGATCCAGCCAGACCAAGCGCTCGCTTGCTGGGGCAGCCATTGTTGTTTCAGTGTCCGTTGGCATTCTGTTTCCTTCTATTGCGTACTCCAAAATCCCATTGTATGGGAAGCGACTAAGAATATCCAACCATTGTAAAGGTTTATGGAGAATGCCCAAAACATGTCAATGCTTATAGGTAAAAAAATAGCCTGAAGTACATACTTCAGACTAAATCTTCATACAGTACGCAAATTTATATTCCTAGTCCCGCTCTCCGCGTACATACGGAACCCCTAAAGCAGCAGGGGCACCGATACGTTGCCGCCGAGAAGATGCCGAACCCAAAACAAGGGCAATAATGGTCAATAAGAAAGGCGCCATTTGGAGGAAGAATGCCAGGTTATGGTTGTAGAAGAAAGGATTAGGAGCGCCAAATAATATCATCGGTCCTTGCAAATCTAACATAAAGCGGCGTAGCATGCCAAAAAGGTATCCGCCTAATGCTGCACGCAAAGGATTCCATTGCGCAAAGATTACCAATGCCACCGCGATCCATCCTTGCCCGGAAGTCGTCTGGCTGCTATACCATCCGGGGGAGATTGCGATACTGATGGAACTACCAGCCAAGCCTGCCAAGCAGCCCCCGATAAATGTGTACAAGTAGCGGGTGCCATAAACGCTGACGCCTAAGCTATCTGCTGCGGCGGGCTTTTCTCCCACTGCGCGTAGATGTAAACCCGGACGAGTTTTATAGATGTACCACCAAGCTATGGGAATAAATAGATAGCCAATATAGACGAGCAGATTGAGGTCACTAAAGAAAACCCGCCCCACCCATGGGATCTGTGAAAGCAGTGGAATGGTAAAGTTAGGGATAAGCGGCGCATTTTGACCGGTGAGCCCTTCGCCGAGTACAAGCGCCAAGCCTGTGCCCAAAAAGGTAAGCGATAAGCCACTAACAACTTGATCGGCTTGAAAATGAATGGTCACGACCGCGTGCGCCAAGCTAAGAAGACCGCCTGCAGCAACGCCTACGAGTAATCCAATCCAAGGGTTACCCGTGGCAAGTGAGGTTTTAAACGCTGCCATGGCACCTACTAACATCATTCCCTCGACGCCGAGATTTTGTATACCCGAAAGCTCGGTCAGGATTTCCCCAATGGCAGCAAAAATCAGGATAGTTCCCGTTGAGAGCCCCGAGCGAAGGATAATTTCAAGGTTCATGCAGCCTCCGAAGAAGTACGCACAAAGCGGATTCTGTAGCGCAGTAATACATCACTGCTGATTACAAGGAAGAGGATCGTTCCCTGGATCAAAAAGTACAACCCCGAGGGTTGAATCTCGCGCCCGGCGACAATAAGAGCGCCAAAAAGGAAAGAAACCAGTATGGTGGCAAGGGGATTGAGCTTCGCGAGCCAAGCCACAATTACACCGGAGAAGCCATAGTTAGTGGAAATGCGTTCTTGCAAGCGGTGAACCACACCACTGACCTCAGACATGCCAGCCAAGCCAGCCAATGCACCAGACAGCATAAAAACCAGGATGATGTTCCGTTTGATATCGATGCCAGCGTATTCCGCTGCCTTGGGGTTATCCCCTATCAATGTGATTTCGTAGCCCCAGCGGCTGTGATTAATGATGTGAGTAAGGATTACAGCTGCAACCAATCCAAAGACTACACCCAAATGGAGGGTAATTCCTGAGAATGCTCTGTTTTGCTGGGCTAAGTCAGCTAAACGCGGCAGCCAGGCGCTTTTCGGGAACATCTTCGTCATTTGGAAGCCAGCATCGCTAAAGGTGCTGTAAATCCAGTAATTATTCCAATAGACAGCCACGTAGTTGAGCATTAACGTGGAGATAATCTCGCTCACGTTAAACTTGGCTTTAAGAAAACCTGGGATGAAGCCATAAAGTGCGCCACCGATCATCCCGAAAAGTGCCATTACCAAAAGCACAACGGCTCGGGGTGTAGTTTCCATGTTCATCAATGGGACAAGTGGCACTAAGCTGGCGCAAAAAGCGCCGATGAAAAACTGACCCTCAGCGCCGATGTTCCAAAGCTTCATGCGGAATGCAATCCCACAACCCAGACCAATTAGAAGCAGTGGTGTGGCTTTGACAATCACATCGGAAAGCGCGCCCCAACTGCCAAAAGCTGCATTATAAAAGTACTGGAAGGTCTTTACCGGGTCTCCACCAATGAGCAGCAGGATTATCCCGCTGATTAAGAAAGCCAAGACAATCGCACCTACCGATGTGGCTACAGGCAGCCAGCGAGGAGGATCCTCTAGGCGTTTTTCAACTTGCAAGTGAAATGGTAAGCTCATACCGGACTCCTCAATGCACCGGTCATCATCAAGCCGATGGTATTAAGATCGGCTTCTTCTGCTGGGAACTCTCCAACTAATTCTCCTTCATAGATTACAGCAATGCGGTCAGACAGCTCCAGAAGTTCATCTAACTCTTCGGATATAAGCAAAATGGCTGCGTTATGCTCACGCTGTTCAAGCAGAAGGTTCTGAATGCTTTCGATTGCACCTACGTCCAAACCGCGGGTAGGCTGCACGGCGATAATTAAGCGGGGTTCACTGGAAATTTCCCGCGCAAGAATGACCTTTTGCAGGTTTCCACCAGAAAGTTTGTTCACTTGTGTGTTCACGCTCGGTGCTTGAATTTCATATTGCTGCTTCAAATTCGCAGCAAATTCTTGTGCAGCCGAGTAACTGATATGCCAATTTTCACTGATCGGCGGGCTATCATAGGTTTTCATAATGAGATTGCTCGTAATGGCAAGGTTGGGCGCAGTACCTACACCGGTGCGGTCTTCCGGAATGTGCGCTGTGCCTTGCTTTATTGCGGTTTTAGGGGATCGGTTGGCAACATTTTCCCCATTGATAAAGATTTGACCTTCACACGCGCGCAAGCCTGTGATGACTTCTGCCAGCTCGCTTTGACCGTTGCCAGCAATGCCGGCGATGCCCAAGATCTCACCTTCGCGCACCTGCAGGCTCACGTCTTTTAGGGCTGGCAACCCGCGGTTGTTAAGCGCAGACACATGCTGTAGTTCCAGCACAACTTTGCCTGGAGCATGAGCTTTTTTGTTGAGGCGGAAAAGCACCTTCCGCCCGACCATCAGCTCGGCTAAATTCTCCTTTGTAATACCCTGTAGGTCAACCCCATCCGCAGTCACTTTGCCCTTGCGCAACACCGTCACCCGATCAGCGACCTCCATTACCTCGTTGAGCTTATGGCTGATAAACACGATAGATTTGCCCTCGCTGACCATCAGGCGCATCGTTTTCATCAAATCTTGGATTTCATGGGGAGCCAGCACCGCTGTTGGTTCGTCCAAGATTAGAATTTGCGCACCGCGGTAAAGCGCTTTTAATATTTCTACACGCTGTTGTTCACCTACCGAAAGCTGCCAAATTTTGGCAGTGGGGTCTACCTTCATGCCAAACGACTCAGCGATTTCAGCCACTTTACGGTCGTATTCGGGCAGGTTCATAAGAAAGCGGGGTTCATTTAAGCCTAAAAGGACATTTTCCGTCACCGTCAGGGTAGGTACAAGCATGAAATGTTGGTGCACCATGCCAATGCCTTTAGAAATTGCGTCGCGAGGGGAATTAAACGAGACCGGCTCGCCATTGATGAGGATCGTTCCGGATTCTGGCTTATATAAGCCAGCTAAGATGTTCATGAGTGTGCTTTTGCCGGCGCCATTTTCGCCTAAGAGGGCATGGATCTCGCCTCGCTTCAGAGTGAAATTAACATGGTCATTGGCTACAACACCGGGGAAATGTAGAACGATATCCCGCATTTCTACTGCAATCTGATTTTCTGGAATATTATGTTCCATAGAGTATTCTCAAGATTTAAAGCGTGGCTTTTCTTGCTAAATTGAGCCAGATTCCATTCTGACTCATAACATTTCAGGAGATGACCAAACGGTCATCTCCTGAAATAATAGTAACTTTATTATAATGGAGGTAATTCTGCCGTGACGTTCTTATACCACCAGTACATGCCAATACTGCAAGGGCCGCCAGATTCTTTAAAACAATCCAAGTCGGCTTGTTCCAAGCTGACCCCTTCAGGGAGAATTTGCCTACCCTGGTTATCAATAATCGGTCCCTTGAAGACATCAAAGCGGGTAAATTCACCCTTCAGCATCTTATCGAGAATATCTCGAACCATTTGCAGGTCTTCCTCGGGCAATTCAGCGACGCCGGGCATGAGAGTTTCACCTTCCATGAAGCCATATAAGCCCAAGCCACCGGAGTCTGCATCGAAGTATTCCCATCCACCTTTCCATGTGCCCGCGCGGCTCTTTTCGACGATATCGACGTAAATGACGCCCCAATTCCAATACATAGAAGTGAGGCAGGTAGGTAGCGTGCAGTTGCCTTTGTAGTCGTAGGTAATGCCCCATTTACCCTCAGGAGCAGCCAAAGCAGGAGCAGGAGTATCTGCACCAGTCATGACTACCTGTGCGCCAGCATCAAACAATGATTTAGCGCCTTCTTGCTCAAGAATTGGATCATGCCATGTATTGATGAAGCGCACATCAATGGTGCATTCAGGGCAGGTCTTTTCCACGCCTATAGCAAAGGCATTGCCCAACCGCAGCTCTTCTGGAATAGGGAAGGTAGCCATGTAACCAACCTTAGGGTTGCCATCCATCTTAGCGCGGGAGCCGGCTAAAATGCCTGCGAGATATTTCATGTCTTCCATAGCGCCCATCAGGTTACCGAAGTTCTCACCGTTGGATTTATAACCACTGATATGGATAATATCTACATCGGGAAACTCGCTGGCGACGATCTCGGAGGCATCCATGAAGCCAAAAGATGTGGTGAAGATGACATCAAAACCTTTGCGTGCCAGTGAGCGCGTAACCTGTTCGGCATCAGCGCCTTCAGCTACGTTTTCAACGTAAGCTGTGTGCACGCCCTCGAGAGTTTGCTCTACATATTGCCTGCCGACGTCATGCGATTGGGACCAACCGCCGTCATCGTGGGGACC
>DICP01000098.1:0-1454 GCA_002417685.1 Candidatus Mesolinea sp. UBA5823 | reverse complement strand
GTTGTAGCATCCTTCAATCGGTGCAGGCACTTGGTAAGACCCAACGGCTTCAAATGTGGTTTCTGCACGGCAATTTACTTCGGTTGGTTCCGTGGCGGGGGTTTGCCCACAGGCAGAGAGGACGAGGCTAAGAACGATCAGAGTTGACAATAACCAAATACTTTTTTTCATCTTTTTCTCCTTTACTTAACTATTTAGAAACAATTAATGGGTAAGGGTTCTATTCTTTTCGATTGACTAACTCCTTTCGACATTCGAACCTAACGACGTGTTAATTTTACTGCAAGCTGATAATTTTGTGTCAAAATTGATTTGATGGACATTTTTAAACCGCGGTGTAATCAAAAACAATTACGCCACAAATAAAAGAAATCATTTGGAATGGTTTGTCGAAATCTCACCAACTGGTCCATCATGACAAACCAAGAAGTCCGGTGTCAATCCAAATTGCTGACAGGTTTCCTCCGGCAGCTCACAGGATCCACATAGTCCAACGCCACAACGCATAACGCTTTCAAATGAAAGCTGCGCAGGTAAGCCGGCAGTGCGAGCCCAGGAAGCTGTGGCAAGTAACATGCCGATGGGTCCGCAGGCATATATCGTTTCAGGCTTTAGGGCATTCTGAGCCTCAGGCAATAAAGCCGTCAGCATCCCTTGTTTGCCTGCGCTGCCATCCTCAGTTGCCAGCCAGACTTGGCAGTCTAAAGACTCGAATTCCTCAACGAACAAAAGGTCAGCACAACTACGTGCGCCTAAACATACGCCCACCTGATCACCCTGTGCACATAAAGATTTGGCTAAAAATTTTAGTGGTGCTGCGCCATAACCACCACCGAGAAGTAAATGGGAGTGCCCACGAGGCATGAACCCCTTCCCTAAAGGACAGCGCAGCCATAGGTGGTCGCCAGGTTGCAGTTGATTGAGCGCATGTGAAAAAGAGCCCACATCAGCCACGGTTATGCGTATCGGGTCATTGTCACTAAGGCTAAAAGGTCTTTCATCAATACCCGGCAGCCAAGCCATCACAAACTGACCGGGGAGTGCATCGGGTAAGCTTCCATCTAAAAGCAGGCTGCAAGTTTGTGCGTTTTCTAAGCGCTTTTCTTGGATGCGGTAAGCGGTAAAAAGTCCAGCTTGGTTCAAGGCAGAGCCCTCCCGCGTAAGTCCGTAAGCTGCGCATAGCCATTTTCAGACATAAATTTAGACAACTCGCCTGAAATTCGATTAAATATTGATGGACCATTCCTAACAACTGCTGACCCGACCCCAACGAGCGTCGCACCAGCCATCAGCATTTCTGCTGCATCTTTTCCAGAGCTCACTCCGCCAGTGCCAATGATGGGGACAGTTACCACCTGGGCAAGTTCATACACGCAGCGTAAAGCAATCGGTTTGAGTGCCGGTCCAGAAAGTCCACCAGTTTGGTTACTCAGGACTGGCTTAGCGGCTATAGC
>DICP01000084.1:6736-19477 GCA_002417685.1 Candidatus Mesolinea sp. UBA5823 | reverse complement strand
GATGGGAAGCGATGGTTTAGCAGAGGCACTGGCGGGGGTCCGCGATTCCAAGCAGCTCAGCCCGCAGCAGCGTGAACGCCTGGCTCCCATCATTCAATCGCGGACGCTCGCTTGGAGCGTGGGCTGGGCAGAGGCAGCAGAGATCGATGAGCAGGGGATTGCGCCAGCCACCCGCTTAGCCTTTTGCCGAGCGCTTGAGGGCTTACGGACGCCGGCGGAGCATCTTCTGCTGGATTATTTCCGCTTACCCGAGGTGGAGCTGGCACAAACAGCTCTGGTCAAGGGCGACCAGCGTTCGCTATCGATTGCCTGCGCCTCGATCTTAGCTAAGACCGCTCGGGATGCCTTCATGCGTGCCGAGGGAGCGTATTTCCCGGGTTATGGTTTTGCACAGAATAAGGGTTACGGTACGGCGAAGCATCGGGCGGCATTGGATGCGCTTGGTCCTTGTCCGCTGCATAGGATAAGTTTTAATTTGATTAAGGAAAGGTGAATTAATACAATCGGCAAACCTACACAAAATTCTCTTCATTTTGTTCATTAATCTCATAACCAACGGACGATTATTTTTAAGGGTCATCAAGCAGAAAAATAAGAATTGGACAACAGAAAATCGGCGATATGACCCTATTTCAAGTCTGAGACATGATATATTTAAGGTAGTTTAATCCAATGTGCCTGTGCGAACTTTCTTCACTCACCTATTATTTCGTAGGAATTTGCAACCTTAAAAACCTCCAAAAATGCTCAAAAGATTAAACAAAAGGAGATATACTATGAGAACACGAGCAAGACTGACAAATTTAATCATGGCGGTAATTTTGCTGTTCGGAGTGATAGGGGTATATCCCCGCTCTGTACAAGCAGCCCCTGGCGTGATTGTCATCAGCCAGGTTTATGGTGGTGGTGGAAACACGGGCGCCACTTATACCAATGACTTTATAGAACTTTTTAATGCTGGCGGCGCACCAGTCGATATTACGGGTTGGAGTGTACAATACGCCTCAGCTACTGGCACTACTTGGCAAGTTACAGCCTTGACAGGCACGATCCAACCGGGCCACTATTACCTCATTCAGGAAGCGGCAGGATCTGGGGGAACAATGCCTTTACCAACCCCGGATGCTACTGGCTCGATCGCAATGTCCGGCTCAAAAGGTAAGATAGCTTTGGTGGTTAATGACACAGCACTTACGGAAAGCTGCCCAACTGGGGTAGTCGATTTTGTTGGCTATGGATCTGCAAATTGCTATGAAGGTAGCGGAGCGACGCCGGAACTTTCGAACACAACTGCAGCCATCCGGAATAATAATGGTTGCACGGATACCAATAACAATGCAACGGATTTCTCAATCTCAGCCCCTACGCCACGTAATAGTGCCGCACCCAGTTACGTCTGCACGACGCTCGAGCCTGTAATTAATGAATTTTCTGCCAGTACTACAGGCACTGATATCGAGTATTTTGAAATCATCGGCAGCGCAACCAGCGACTATTCTGCATATACGTTTGTCGTCTTAGAAGGCGATGCCGGTTCAGCCTTGGGAGCCATTGATGTAGCTATCGCTGTTGGATCTACCGGTGCGAACGGCCTTTATTTAGACGATTTAGCCGCTAATACCATTGAGAATGGCACGATTACAATGTTATTGGTTAAAGAATTTACGGGGACTCTAGGACAGGATCTCGACACCAATGATGACGGCGTGTTGGATGTGACCCCTTGGGCTGAGCTGACTGATTCGGTGGCAGTGAATGATGGTGGAACTGGAGATCTGACTTATGCTCTACCAGTTCTGGGCGTTGCGTATGATGGCTTGCCGTACGCTCCCGGTGGGGCATCTCGCATTCCTGATGGCCAAGATACAGAATCCCCTGATGACTGGATGCGCAATGATTTCGATTTATACGGCATCCCAGGTTATGCTGGTACACCTGTTATAGGTGAAGCGGTCAATACCCCAGGAGAGCCTAATGAGGCTTATGTTCCTCCGGAGCTTGCCCCGACTGTCGCCAGCACCGTGCCAGCCGATGGCGGCACGCTCGCTAAAGACGGTGATATCGTGATTACCTTCAGCGAGCCGGTTACTGTTGTGGACGGCTGGTTTGATATCACCTGCTCCTCATCCGGTGCACACACCGCCGTGGTGACGGATGCCGACCCAGTCTACACGCTCAACCCGGATGCGGACTTCACCGGCGGCGAGAGCTGCACCGTAACAATTGATCACGAAAAGGTTACCGATGATGATACCGAAGATCCACCCAATGAGATGGCGGCAGATTACACCTTCACCTTCACCGTCGCCCTCGGCTGCGGCGATCCCTATACCGCCATCTCAGCCATCCAAGGGGACGGCATGAGCACGCCGCTCTCCGGGCAAACGGTCTCCACCGAAGGCATCGTGGTCGCGGATTATCAAACTAACGCCTCCGTCTCCGGCACGCGCAACGGCTTCTTTATGCAGAGCGTCACGCCTGATGCTGACCCTGATACATCAGAAGGCTTGTTTGTTTATTCGTATCTGGTCGATGTCGCTGTGGGCGATCATGTACGCGTGACGGGTAAAGCCACTGAGTATAATGGCTTGACGCAAGTTTCTACTGTCTCTCAAATTTTGGTGTGTTCCAGCGGTAATAGCGTGGAGCCAACATTGTTTGAACTGCCCGCTACCGATCTGCTCGATTTTGAGCGCTTTGAGGGTATGCTCGTCACCATTCCCCAAGAATTGGTGATATCAGAATATTTTAATTTTGACCGCTACGGCGAAATTGTGCTTACGACCGAGCGCTTTATGACCTTTACTGCCGTCAATGAGCCCAGTGTGGATGGCTTTGCCGCCTGGCTGAATGAATTCAAGCTGAATAGCATCACCCTGGATGACGGCCGCGAGAGCCAGAACCCTGACCCGCCTATTCACCCCAATGGAGAAGAGTTTACGCTCGATAACCGCTTCCGCGGCGGGGACCTGGTGAGCGCTGTAACCGGCGTGATGGATTACGAGTTCAGCAAATATCGCATCCAGCCCACGCAAGGCGCCACATACACCCCAGCTAACCCACGGCCGGAAACACCCGAGCTCGCCCCTGGATTCCTCAAGGTGGCGTCTTTCAACGTGCTCAACTACTTCACCACGATCGATACAGGCGCTTGGATCTGCGGTCCTTCGGGTGATATGGAGTGCCGCGGTGCTGATACCGCTGAAGAACTGACCCGCCAGCGGGCCAAAATCCTGGCTGCACTTTCGGGGATCGATGCCGATATCTTTGGCATCATGGAAATCGAGAACGATCGGCCTTTTGGCGAGGGGGAAAGCCCCGATTACGCCGTGGCTGACCTGGTGGCCGGCCTGAATGAGACTTATGGAGAAGGCACGTTTGCCTATATTGCTACCGGCGCCATCGGTACCGATGCCATCAAGCAAGCTATTATCTATAAACCCGCCGCGGTTTCACCAGTGGGCGAGTTCCAGCTGCTCACCACAGCCGTCGACTCGCGCTTTATCGATACGCTCAACCGGCCTGTTCTAGCGCAAGTGTTCGAGGATAACTTGACCGGTAAGACCTTCGTGGTTGCTGTCAATCACCTCAAATCAAAAGGGTCAGCCTGCCCGAATGACCCCGACTTGTTGGATGGGCAGGGTAACTGCAACCTGACCCGCAAAAATGCAGCGCTTGCTCTGGTTGACTGGCTGGCTAACCCGACGTACTTCCCGTATGTGGAAAATGCACTCATCATCGGCGACCTAAACTCCTATGACCATGAAGACCCCATTGACATGATTAAGCTCGGTGTAGATGACATTGCGGATACGGATGACGACTACTTTGACATGATGGCTGAGCTGCGTGGCGAAGACGCTTACGGTTATGTCTATGATGGCCAAATCGGCTATCTCGATTATGCCTTAGCTAATGCCTCGCTGGCTGAGCGCATTGTAGACGTCAACTTCTGGCATATCAATGCTGATGAACCGGACCTGATTGACTATGACATGAGCTTCAAGCAGGATGCGCAGGATGCCCTTTACGCTCCGGATGCCTACCGCTCTTCGGACCATGACCCTGTGGTCATCACTATCAGCTTTAATGCCGCGCCGGTGGCAGAGTCCTTTGAGGTGGAACTGCAAGAGAATAGCTCTGTAGAGTTTAACCTGCTTGCCAGCGACGTGGATGGGGACACGCTTACCTTTAGCTTCGTCAGTGGCACAGCACACGGCACCTTGAATTGCGTGGGTGTCAATTGTACCTACACACCTAATCCTCACTGGTTTGGCAAAGATAGCCTTATCTATAAGGCTAACGATGGGCTGCTGGACTCCAACGAAGCGACGGTCACGCTCAATGTGACCCCGCTGCCGCGCATTTACCTGCCCATTATCTTTAGATAAGACCAGTCAAAACACAGTTTTACACGAGGCTGACCGCTTGGTCAGCCTCGACCTTTTAATCAAAGTGGAAATTTGAGTGTCAAATTGGTAAACTCAATGTATACACAAAAAAGGAGTCTTAACATGAAACTAACCGGAAAGAAAATNNTGATCAAGGACCTGAAAGCTGACGAGCTCTTTGCGCTGGTACTGCCAGGCGGCTGGGCGCCAGATAAGCTGCGCCGTTATGCCGAAGTGAAAGAACTGGTCGCCAAGGTAAATGCGCAAGGCAAGATCATCGGTATCATTTGCCATGGCGGGCTGGTAGCCATATCCGCTGGCATTGTGCGCGGAAAGCACGCCATTGGCTCACTTGGCATTAAGGACGATTTGGAAAACGCGGGTGCCATTTGGGATGACCGCCCAGCTTTCCGCGAAGGCAACCTGGTTTGGGGGCGGGTGGTTGCGGATATTCCCGATTTTAACCGTGAGCTCGTGGCTGCCTTGGTGGAGCGTGCATAAGGCTCCTTAACGCCGGAGCAGTGGTACAATGCAAGTGAGAATAATGAGTTTTTGGAGGTCACATGGAGCAGCAAGTATCTAGTTTTGCTGTGAAAAAGGGGTTAGCACAAATGTTAAAAGGCGGCGTCATTATGGATGTGGTCACGCCGGAGCATGCTCGTATCGCGGAAGATGCCGGCGCAGTGGCGGTGATGGCGCTCGAACGCGTCCCGGCAGATATCCGTGCCAGCGGAGGGGTAGCCCGCATGAGTGACCCTGAACTAATCCTTAAAATCATGGAGACAGTTAGCATTCCGGTGATGGCTAAATGCCGCATTGGGCATTTTGTTGAAGCACAGATCCTGGAAGCCTTGGGTGTGGACTACATCGACGAATCCGAGGTCTTAACCCCAGCAGATGAAGCTAATCATATCTACAAACATGCCTTCAAGGTGCCGTTTGTGTGTGGCTGCCGCAATTTAGGCGAAGCTTTGCGCCGCATTGGCGAAGGTGCAGCGATGATCCGTACCAAAGGCGAAGCCGGTACAGGAGACGTGGTGGAAGCCGTGCGGCATGCCCGCCAGGTTTTCAGCGAAATTCGCACATTGCAAACTATGCCTGAAGAAGAAGTGATGGCATTTGCCAAAAACATTGGTGCTCCCTACGAGCTGTGCTTAGAAGTGCGCGAGCTTGGCAGGCTTCCGGTGGTTAATTTTGCTGCCGGAGGCATCGCGACCCCAGCCGATGCAGCTCTGATGATGCAATTGGGTGTAGATGGCGTTTTTGTCGGCTCGGGTATTTTCAAATCCGGCGATCCTGCCAAACGCGCGGCTGCTATCGTCAAAGCGACCACGCATTATAACGAGCCCAAGTTACTCGCAGAGATTAGCCGCAACTTAGGCGAGCCCATGGTAGGGCGCCAAGTTTCCAATATTCCTGAGCAGGATTTATTGGCTGGACGCGGTTGGTAATCTTTAGCGGAGCCTATGAAAGTTGGCGTGCTCGCTCTGCAGGGCGATTTTGCGGAACATTACCATAGCCTTTCCCTGCTTGGTGTAGAGGCTATCGAAGTACGTTTGCCTGAGCAGCTAGAAGACCTAGATGGGCTCATCATTCCAGGCGGTGAATCCACGACGATTGGCAAGCTGATGGATGCCTATGGGTTTATCGAGCCGCTGCGCGCCTTCGCCCAGACGCGTGGGATCTGGGGCACCTGTGCCGGCGCAATCCTAATGGCGCAAGATGTGGGGCGCGAGCAAGTTCTGCTCAAGATTATGGACATTCGCATCGCCCGGAATGCTTTTGGCAGGCAAATCGATTCCTTTGAGACTGATCTCGCAGCGCCTTTCCTCCAACCGCCGGAGCCGCCTTACCACGCAGTGTTTATCCGCGCGCCGATCATCCAAACCGTTGATGGCAAAGCAGAAGCACTGCTCAGCCTAGCAGACGGGCGGATTGTGGCAGCCCGGCAAGGAAAACTTCTGGCTACCTCTTTCCACCCAGAGCTGACGCCGGATTTACGCTTTCACCGTTATTTCTTGGAGTTATTGAGATCACAGCCCGCAATATAAGTTTTCCAGATTATCCAGCCCTCTTCCAAGCTGCACCGCGAGCTATAAGCCTGGATAGCCTGAGGCTGGCTACCTACGGGAAGCCGCTTTCCCTTACCAACCTGGTCAGCACTATTGGGCCGGCAATCAATAGCTATACTGGCGTATGGATCGATGATGGTTTACCCCGCTGCTATGGGCAGGTTTTACATCAGACAGGTAAAGCCTATGGTCAATTAGCTTACATCGCTCCCACTCCTCACTGCGAGGATGCCCATGTAACCGCGCTTTTGGAGCATCTCATTCAGGTGAATGGCAGTTGGGGCGTGCGTTATTTGCTTGCAGACCTAGCCGAAGAGACGGAGTTATTGCCAGCTTTCCGTCGAGCTGATTTCACCGTTTGGTCCCGCCAAAAGCTTTTACGCTTTACTAAGCTTCCTGAAAATAAGGTTGCTAAAACCTTCAAATGGCGCCCTTGGACGAATAATGACATAAAAGCAATGGCAGCTTTGCATCGTGCAGTAGTGCCCAAGCTCTTTCAGATAATCGAAGCACCAACCCGGCAAGCGGCAATCGGCAGGGTGCTCTACGATGAAGCTGGAGGACTTTTAGGATATGCTGACGTCGCCTACGGTCCACATGGTATTTGGGTGCAACCTGTGTTGACCCCTCAAGCGCATGACCCCCAAATTTTGATCGATTTACTGCTCGGGCTAGGAGACGCGCTGCGCCGTCCCATCTACCTAAGCTTGCGTGCTTATCAGCCTTGGTTAGAAGGGATGGCTGCAGACCTTCCAGCTGCGGATATTAAGGAGATGGAGCTGCTTGTGCGCTATTTAGTTTTACAGGAGGAAGTGCCTCAAGGGGCAGCCCAACCTGTGTTCAACGGCAATCAGTCTGAATCCAGCGTGCCGGTGATTCAAGCCAGCAGCAAAGAACACTAATCTCATTGCATTGAAAAATATACTCTTACAGCGACGTTACGAAGTTTTGCAGAGCTTACACAAAGGTTTGTGCTTAAGTTATGAAGTTGCTATACAATCAGCGTTCTTCGTCGAATGGAATGAGAAAATAAGATAGAATTTAGTTAGACTCATGGTTGGGTTGCTTAGCCTTCCATGAGGGGAGAAGTAATAAGCAAGAAGATGACAAGCAAACAACAAAAAATTACTGATGACCTGGATGCAATGCTTTCAATCTTGCCGCCAGACATTGCCCAATCCGTACAATCTGAGGATAATTTCGATAATCTGCTCGAGATTATCTTAGACTTGGGCAGGAAGCCAGCAGCGCGCTTTATCGATAGTGAAGTGGTTTTACTCCCTCGGGATGTGACCCAATACGATTTGGATTACGTCACCGAGCGCA
Organism: Candidatus Mesolinea sp. UBA5823; assembly: GCA_002417685.1. Taxonomy (GTDB): domain Bacteria; phylum Chloroflexota; class Anaerolineae; order Anaerolineales; family Anaerolineaceae; genus Mesolinea. The sequence goes on along the minus strand of DICP01000084.1, from coordinate 11,688 downwards.
TTGGCAGCTTTGATGCTGATAACCGTGCAGGTCTGGAGCGTACGTTGCATCGTATTTCTGCGATTCGTAATCGGCGCGGAGAAATTGTCGGCCTCACCTGCCGGGTAGGCAGGGCGGTGTATGGCACTATTGAAATCATTGCGGACTTGATCAACTCTGGTGAGAGCATCTTGCTCCTCGGGAAGCCCGGCGTGGGTAAAACCACTATGCTGCGGGAAGCCGCACGCATTTTAGCGGAGACCAAACGTGTCATAATCGTGGACACCTCTAACGAAATTGGTGGAGACGGTGACGTTCCGCATCCGGCTGTCGGGCGTGCACGGCGCATGCAGGTGCCAAAGCCTTCATTGCAACACGAAGTGATGATTGAAGCGGTAGAAAACCACAACCCTGAAGTAATCGTCATTGACGAAATTGGGCGGGAGCTGGAAGCACAGGCAGCGCGCACTATTGCCGAGCGCGGCGTGCAGCTAATTGGCACAGCGCATGGCAATGCGTTAGAGAATCTGCTGCTTAACCCCACGCTTTCAGACCTCGTGGGCGGGATCGAATCGGTTACGCTTTCGGATGATGAAGCCCGGCGACGCGGAACCCAGAAAACGGTGCTCGAACGACGGGCACCACCAACTTTTACTGTTTTAGTGGAGATCCAAAGCCGGCAGCACTTATGTGTTTATACAGATGTTGCTGCGGCAGTAGATGCTTTGCTGCGTGGTTACCCTATACCCCCAGAAGAACGCTCTTGGGATGAAGAAGGCAAGATTCGTATTCAGCGAGCTGAGGTGCGCCAAGCCCCCACCGTAAATCAGTCGCTCAGGCGCGGAAATGGCATGGAGAAGACACCTTTTCAGCGGGGTATGAGCGGGAATACATCCACTCGGAAGGCAACGCTTGCAGGATCCTCTGAGACTGATTTTGAGACCCATGTGCCTGCCCATGCTCAGGAAGTGAAGAACATTTATGCCTTTGGCGTAGCACGCAACCGCTTGCTGCAGGTGATTAAAAACATGGGTGTGCCTGCTCGTTTAGTTCGTAACTTAGAAGAAGCGGATACATTTGTCACCCAGAGGCGCTACTATCGCGAGCGGCTACAACCCGTGATCCAAGCGGAAGAAATGAGCATTCCGGTCTTTGTGATTAAGTCTAACTCGGTGAACCAGATCGAACAGTTCTTAGCAAACGTTTTTATGGTGCCTCCTGCACCGCATAATATGATGAACGAGCATAGCGAAGCCTTGGAACAAGCCGAAGATGCCATCCAGATGGTGTTGGCAGGTGAAAAGTATGTCGATTTACGCCCCGCTTCCGCTAATGTCCGCCGAGAACAGCATCAGTTAGCTCAAAAAGCCAGCTTGGTATCCCAGTCTTTTGGCACAGAGCCTAACCGCTTTGTGCGCATCTTTAGGGATTAAGCATGTTTATCACTCTGGAAGGCCCAGAAGGCAGCGGAAAGTCTAGCCAACTCCCGGATTTGGCGGAATTTTTAAGCGGGCAAGGCTGGGACGTGCTCACCACGCGTGAGCCTGGCGGCACGCCCATTGGCGACCAAATCCGCCAGATTTTAATGCGGCTGGATAACCAAGAGCTGCATCCACGCACGGAGATCTTGCTCTTTTTAGCCTCGCGAGCTCAATTAGTGGAGCAAGTGATCAAGCCGGCGTTGCGCGAAGGTAAATTGGTGCTTTGTGACCGCTTTGGCGACTCCACACTGGCGTATCAGGGCTACGGGCACGGGCTAAATCTGGACACCTTGCGCATTATGTTGGATTTTGCCACCGATAAGCTCAAGCCAGACCTGACCTTGCTGCTGGATGTAGACGTGGAGACTGGCTTGCAGCGCAAGCGCAAAGAAGACGAGTGGAACCGGCTGGATGCTTATGCGCTCGCTTTTCATCAGCGCGTACGCGAAGGTTACCATGAGCTTTGCCGGCAAGAACCCGAGCGCTGGCGCGTGATCGATGCCATGCAACCCAAAGAAGCTGTCCAACTGGCCTTGCGCCAAGCAGTGATGCAATTTTTACAGGAGAAAATCAACGATTAACTTCCTTAGCTCCCTATACACATAGCTGGAAGTTCATTGAAAGGACATTATGAAAAAACCATTTAAGTTGATAATAATCTTATTTGTTGTGGTACTGGGAGTAAGTGCTTGCACCGCCAAGACAATTACGCCACCGGCTACAGCCACACCCACGGAGACCGTGGCACCTACAGAGACCGTAACAGAAGACGCTGCAGAACCTACCGCGGTGCCAACCGGAGAGACGCAGTTGGTAGATGACGAGGGCAAGATGATCTGCTCCGTTACACAAGGCTTCTTCCCAGAGCTGACAGAGGAACAAACTGCGATGCTTTCAGTTTTCCCGGCAATCACTGAGGATGACTGGAGTAAAGGTCCGGAGGATGCTTTGCTGACAGTGTTGGAATATAGTGATTTTCAATGCCCAGCTTGTGCTGCTTTTTATGACGAGCTCAACAAACTCATGGAAAAGTACCCTGATGATGTGCGTGTTGTTTTCCGCCATTTTCCCTTAGTCAGCATCCATCCCAATGCTACTTTGGCTGCACAAGCCGCGGAAGCCGCAGGTTTGCAAGGCAAATTCTGGGAGATGTACGATGCACTCTTCTCCCAGCAGAGCAGCTGGTCCTCCCTTTCGACAGAGGAATTTACCACCTGGTTAGAGAATGAAGCTACAACCTTGGGGTTGGATACCCAGCAATTCATGACTGACCTAACCAGTGAGGCAATTGTCAATAAGATCCAAGAAGCGCTGGAGTATGGCACCAATACCATTGGGCTTAGCGCTACCCCAACCATCCTGCTTAACGGTAGGCCTTGGTCTTACGATTGGAGCGCAAGCACTTTGGGCATGGTCATTGAGGTGCTAAAGTATGAGAGCGAAGGTTTGTATACAGAATGCCCGCCCTGGGTGATTGACCAGAACAAAGAATACACGGCAACTATCAAGACTGAAAAGGGAGATATCGTCGTGGAGCTGTATCCGAAAGAAGCACCGCTGACAGTCAATGCTTTTGTCTTTTTGGCACGCGCAGGCTTCTACGATGGAATCACTTTCCATCGTGTGGCGCATGACTTCGTCGCCCAGGCAGGAGACCCCAGCGGCACAGGGATATCTGGACCGGGCTTCGAATATCGCAATGAAATTAGCGATTCGCTAAACTTTGATGAGGCTTATATGGTGGGCATGGCTAATGGCGGTCCGGATACCAACGGCAGCCAGTTCTTTATCACTTATGTTCCTGCCACTCAACTCTCGGGCAGTTACACTATTTTTGGAAAGGTCATTTCTGGCTTTGATGTGCTAGAGAAACTCACAGAGCGTGATACACAGGTGAATCCGGATGCACCAGCCGGCGATAAGATTATCACGATCGAAATCGACGAAAAATGAACGCTGAGCCTTCTGCTCCAGGCTTAAAACAACATAGAAAGACTGACTGGATGAGTATTCTCCAGTTAGTCTTTTCTTTATTTGTGTTCTTATTCTTTCTCGGGAGTGCAATCTTCTCGGCTCAGCTTAGGGTTGGTCGAGTTCCCGCGATGGCTCCTGAGCTGCAAGAAACTATGCTTTGGGCTTATACCGCTGCCCTGTTTATGTTGGCATTGCTTTGCCTCCCCTCAGTGATCAGCAGTCTGAGCGCGGCTTCTGGCGGAAATCCGCCGCGTTGGCTGAGCGCTCCAATGCCTGCACTTAATTGGCTGCCTGTTGTACTCTTTGTGCTCACGCTCTTGATTCGGCTGGTTATTCTGCCCGAAGAACCAACCCCAGGGTTTTTACCGGCTGGGCTTACTGCCTTGGCTGTGGTTCTGCCTGCTCTCTGGTTTCTTCGGTTAGGCGCGGGGAGCCAGTGGGGGAAAAACTCCAAGCGAAATTCGGGTTTGCTCACTTTTAGCCTAAGCTTCACCACCTATTTCATTCTGATCTTAGAAATGGTCCTGTTTTTTGCCGTGGTTGTAGGAGTACTTGCAGCATTAGCGCGCAATCCGCAGGTGATGGAAGTGTTGGAAAACCTGCTGCCCCTTTTGGAAGGTGCCAATTTAGCCCCAGAGGAGCTTATCGAGCTGCTTGGACCTCTGCTGAGCACCCCACCCATCTTTATTGGCATATTACTCCTAGTTGCTTTGGTTATCCCAATGATCGAGGAGGCTTTCAAGACCTTAGGGGTTTGGTTGTTGAAAGGGCGCGGGATTTCGCCGGCAGAAGGATTTGTTGCTGGCATTGTGAGCGGCGCTGGTTTTGCCTTGGTCGAAGGTTTGCTGAATAGTGCAGCTGTGGCGAGCAGCACCTCGACGGATTGGTTAGGCTTTGTTGTTGGGCGTTTAGGCGGAACTCTCCTGCACATTTTCAATGGCGGTTTGCTAGGGTGGGCAATGGCAAATGCTTGGCAAGGCAAAAAACCAGCAAAAGTCGTGGGTATCTACTTCCTTACCGTCCTGCTGCATGGCATTTGGAATGGCTTAGCCATCTTGGAGCTGAGCCCACAAGTTATTGCATCCGGGAATCTCACCTACATCTTCTTAGCGGTTTATGCGTTAATATTACTGGTGGCTTTTGTGCTTTTCAGCCGCAAGGTAGAGCGGCACGCCGCCGGATCTACTGACTGAAGACCAACGATAATAGCCTTACCAAAGGTATACCAAGGTTAAGATAAAATAAAAAGCAGCTTATGCAACGGGAAACTCTACTTAAATTAATCCGAACAGGTTTTAATCTCCTTTCAAATTTCCGTGTGGAAGGAGCAGAATACATCCCTGCCAGTGGGCCGATCATCTTGACAACCAATCATATCAGCCGTCTGGATTACCCTGCGCTTTTGATGTGTACCGATCGCAAAGACGTGATTGCAATGGTGGCAACCAAATATCGGGAAAAAGTTTTCTTTCGTTGGATAATTGAAACACTCAGGGCAATTTGGATTGAACGCGAAAC
>DICP01000084.1:0-6730 GCA_002417685.1 Candidatus Mesolinea sp. UBA5823 | reverse complement strand
ATCTCGCCCGAAGGGACGCGTTCGACGACGGGCGTGTTGCAGGCTGGCAAGCCCGGAGCAGCTCTGCTTGTGCGTAAAACCGGCTTGCCGGTACTACCGGCTGCGGTAAGTGGCACCGCTGATATGGGCAAGCAACTTTCGCACTTTAAAAAGATGGAAATTCTTGTAAAATTTGGAGAACCTTACCAGATCCCTTTGACACAAGATGAGGAAGAAGCTAAAGATTGGCTGAAAAAAGCCACCGATGAAATTATGTGCCGTATTGCTGCCTTGCTGCCGCCAGAACGGCGCGGGATTTATGCGGATCATCCGCGTCTGAAGGAAATTTTAAATGGTTTTGTCTAACCGTTTTTGCAAAGGAGAAAATCATGCTCCCAATTCAAGATGAAATTCGTGCCCATCGTTTCCCGTTCGTCAATTACTCCCTAATCGCGCTAAATATCATTGTATTTATCCTTGAGCTCATGGCTGGACCAAATTTAGAAACCGCTCTTTATGAGATTGCGCTCATCCCAGCCAATGTGACCACCGGCTTCGACTTAGGCGATCTGAAGGCTATTTTCACGAGCATGTTCTTGCATGCGGGTTTATCACACCTACTTGGGAATATGATTTATCTGTGGATTTTTGGGGATAATGTAGAAGACCGGATAGGGCACTTCTGGTATTTAGTGTTTTACTTAGCCGGTGGCATAGTGGCAGCGTTCGCTCACGTAGCATTGAACCCCAACTCTGTAATACCCACGGTGGGAGCTAGTGGTGCCATTGCTGCTGTATTGGGAGCTTATCTCATTCTCTTCCCGCAGGTCAAAGTGCTTACATTTGTTCCCATTGGCTTTTTCCTCCGTCTGACGTTGCTGCCGGCTTCGCTGCTATTAGGTTTCTGGTTTGTGCTCCAGCTTTTCAACGGATTGCTCACCTTGGGCTTGGCAGATATGGGCGGGACGGCTTTTTGGGCTCATATCGGCGGGTTTGTGTTTGGTGTACTCGTTGCTTGGTTGATCAATGCAAAACAATTAGGCGAGCCAATCAACAGTTGGACAAGTATCGACTAAATGCTGAGTTTTGCTACCATAAAAAAGCCTGCACTCTTATGAGGCAGGCTTTTTTCTTTTACCGCGATCAATAGTCTAAGATAGTTTCGCGAATTTGCCCCCACTTAAGCGCGTCCGCGATGCCTTGCTCGATAGGCAGCTCTGCTTTCCAACCGAGCAAGCGTTCAGCTTTATCGGCATTGGCATAAGCGCCCGCCACATCGCCGGGTCTGGGCGGTTGAATGGAAACTGGAACAGGTTTGCCATATACGCGCTCAAAGGCAGCCACAAGCTCCTTGACGGTAACGCCTTTGCCCGTGCCAAGGTTGATGACGCAATATTGCGTCTCAGGTTCTGCTGCCTGGGCGATAACCTGGTCAAAGCGCTCCACAGCATTGAGGTGCGCCCGTGCCAAATCCCAGACGTGGATGTAATCGCGAATCCCCGAGCCATCGCGGGTGGGCCAGTTTACGCCGGTGAGGTTAAACACCGGTTCAGCACCCATCGCCACGGCAACTAGCTTCCCGAGCACATGACTAGGATTCTGCACGTGGATCCCAGAGCGCATCTTAGGGTCAGCCCCGATTGGGTTGAAGTAACGCAGCGCAATTGCTTTGAGGTTGTAGGCATGGCTGAAATCTTTGAGCACCATCTCCATCATATATTTGGTGCGCGAGTAAGGGCTCAGCGGCTTCAGAGGGGACTCTTCAGTCACCATAAAACCGGGAACCACATCATAGATAGCGGCTGAGGAACTGAAGACCACGCGCGGGTAACCTAAATCACTCAGCTGCTTGAAGAAAATCATGGATTTAACCACATTTTCGTAATAGTAGTCATAAGGGCGAACTACGGATTCAGGCACAACGATCAGGGCAGCGCAGTGGATGGTGGCATAAATATCTGGATGGTCAGCAAATACTCGGCGGACCATGGCACGGTCAGCGATATCTGTCTCGTAAAAGATGCGGCCCTGGGTAAATTCCCGCCGGCCGGTAATGAGCGAGTCCAAGATTATGGGGGTGTGTCCATTATCTTCGAGCAACGAGGCAATGGTGCTGCCGATATATCCTGCACCGCCGGTAATTAATACTTTCATTCCGCTTCCCTCCAGGAAAGGTTTGCCTTAGTATACCATTGGCTGCTCGGCGGTTACCTTGCGTACGCTCAACAGCACAATAGCGCCAATCAGCAAGAAAGCGATGATCGAGCCAATTGCCCAATACAAGCCCGCTTGCTCAGCCGCCAGATCGCTCATGCCGCGTGCAAGGTAAAATGCGTGCCCGCGGTAAGAGAGTGTCCCAAATACTAACGGCCCGATAAAAGTTGACGTGCGTCCTGCCACAGAAAGGAATCCGTAAAACTCAGTCGTTTTTCCGTTTGGAGCTAACTGGCTCACCATCGTACGGCTGACGGCTTGGGCGCCGGAGAGGGCAAAGCCGGCAATAGCACCAATGATATAGAAATGGGTCACACTTTCAATGAAAAACAACGCGATAAGGTCGAGTAACAGAATGCCCAGAGAAACTAAGATGGCTTGCTTGCTGCTGCGTTGATCGGAGATTCTGCCGAAAAGCAAGGCACCTCCCGCACCTGTTACATGAATCAGGATGACAAATAAAATCAGCTGGACTTGCTCCATTCCAAAAAGGGTGGCGCCAATGATGGCAGCAAAATCCATAAGCATCATAATCCCATCGTTATAGATCAGAAAGGCGATCATATACTTAATAAAATCGTTGTACTGTTTCACTTCCTTAAAGGTCTGCCCTATGCGCTTGAATGCGAAAGAAGTAACTTTTTCCCCTTCCGGGAGATGGGCTGGGGCAGAATGTTCCCGCACGTAGAGGAAGGCTGGAATGGAGCTGAGCAGGAAGAAGAGCGCGGTAATCAGGAACGCATAAGGGATAAAGCTATTGCCGATTAGCTGCAGGGGAACAAGCACCACAATGAGGCAGGCGACCCCGCCGAGCATGCCGACTGCCCAGCCTTTGCCAGAAATATTGCCAATCGTCTGAGGTGTGGAGACGTCAACGAGTAAGGCGTCATAGAAAACCTGTGCACCACGGTAGCCGATCTCGGCTAAGATGAAAAACAGCATACCAGTGAAGACGTCCCCGGGACCGACGAAAAACAAAGCAGCGGTGAAGACCACAGCCATGCCGGTGAAGACGCCCAGGAGGCGAAGCTTGGAACGGGTGAAATCAGCGATGGTGCCAAGCACAGGGGAAAGCAGGGCAACCAATACAGCGGCGATGCCGACGGAGATGCCCCACAAGCGCGTGCCTTCCGCCCCGCCTACAACGGCATCTTTGAAATAAGCTGAATAAACGGCGAGCAGTACAATAGCTGCATAAGCAGAGTTGCCAAAGTCATACAAATACCAAGCACGCCGAGCTTTTCTTTCCTTTACATTAGCAAGCGTTGTCTCTTGCGATGAAATTTCCATAGGTTATTCCTTTGAAGGGGAGATATTTTTGACCTTAAAGTAAGACAATTTATATACTGGCTGAACACGCCAGAATTTTACCAGAAGTTTGTGACGATTCTCAAACATGTAAAAAAAGCCCTCAGGACAAGTGAGGGCTTTCGAATGCTTGTGAGTTTATTCTGCCTTTGGTTTTCTACGGGCAATAAGCACTTTGCTGAGTTCAGCGACTATTGAAGGGAGCAGAATGAGCGGCAAAATCATCAACCAGTGTATAGGGTCAATTGCCGTAGTATTGAAAATCGGCTGCAGGAAGGGGACATATACTACCGCGATGATCAAAGCCAGTGAGGCTAACACTGCCCAGTTCATCATCGGGTTGGAGAAAACCCCGATCTTGAATACGGTTACATTTTCCGAGCGGGCAGTATAAGCTCTCAGGAGCTCACTCACAGAGAGGGTAACAAAAGCCATAGTCTCTCCCAGGTCTAAGCTGATGTTGCGTCCTATAGCAAAAGCTGCGAGCGTGGCAGCTGAAATCGCAATGGTTTGCAAGATGATACCGGTGAGCATAGTTCTATTGATAATTGGTTCATCCGGCGGGCGGGGTGGATATTGCATGATATCCGGATCGCCCTTCTCGGAGCCGAGTGCGAGTGCCGGCGCCCCATCGGTGACCAAGTTGAGCCAGAGCAGCTGGATTGCCGTCAGCACAGGTGGCCAGCCAAGCAGCGTACCAATAAAGATGATCAAGATCTCGCCCATATTGCAGGAGATCAGGTAGTAAACAAACTTGCGGATATTGCTGTAAATCACGCGACCCTGCTCCACTGCGGAGACGATCGAGGCGTAGTTATCATCCGTAAGGACCATATCAGCCGTTTCTTTGGCTACGTCGGTGCCTGTGATGCCCATGGCAATGCCGATATCCGCGCGCTTTATCGCTGGCGCGTCATTGACGCCATCTCCGGTCATAGCAACCACTTCATGGTTATCCCGCAAGGCGTCCACGATTTTCATCTTATGTTCCGGGCTGACGCGCGCGTAAACATCCGTGACTTTGACAATCTCGCGCATCTCCTCCTCGGATTTGTCTTCTATATCGGCTCCGGTGAGCACCTGATGCCCTGGTTCGAGCAGCCCAATCTCTTCGGCAATCGCCCGGGCGGTATTCGGATAGTCTCCCGTGATCATGATGGTGCGAATGCCTGCAGTCTTGGCTTCAGCTAAGGCTGTTTTCACTTCTGGTCTGGCAGGGTCGATCATGCCGATGAGACCGGCAAAGATGAGGTCTTTCTCGAGAGCTTCTGGGGTAATTTCTTCGGGCATCTGCGGAACAATGCGATAAGCGACCCCAAGGACACGCAGTGCGTCTTTAGTCATGGCATCGTTGGCAGCCAAGATCTCTTGGCGGGCTTCTTCGGTCATCGGTTCGACGTCGTTATCTATTTTAAGGCGGTGGGTACACAGCTTTAGGACCACGTCTGGAGCACCTTTGACCGCGATGATATATCCTTTCTCACGGTCAGCCGAGGTGAAAGGAGAAATATCATCATCCACTGGCTGTTTAATTGCATGAATGGTGAGCATGCGTTTGCGCTCGGAGTCGAAAGGGATCTCCTGCACGCGTGGGTAGGCTTTTTGCAGCTCCTCGACTGAGGTACCTGCCTTTTCGGCTGCTACCAAAATAGAACCTTCGGTAGGATCGCCGACAATGCGATAGGTAGGCTTGCCATCGCTTTCACCACTCAATTCAAGTTGAGCATCATTATTCAGCGCGCCGATCCATAGAGCTGTTCCTACTCCGCGATAAGCTTTGAAGTCAATCTTCTGATCACCATTCAAAAATTCACCGTGTGGTTCATAACCGCTTCCGGTGACAGTAATAAATTTTCCATCTGCCCAAAGGCGTGTAACCGTCATCTGGTTTTGGGTCAGGGTTCCAGTCTTATCCGAGCAAATCACGGTCACCGAGCCCAAGGTCTCCACAGAGGCTAATTTGCGGATGAGCGCATGGCGCTTGACCATTTCACGCATCCCGCCGGCAAGGCTGATGGTTACAACGGCAGGTAAGCCTTCGGGCACAGCCGCAATGGCAAGGGAGACTGCAATCATGAAGAGGTTGAGCAGCTCTTGGACAGTTGCAGGATCACTCAAAGAAAAATGGTCGGCTGCAAAGAATAACCGTGCCACACCGATGATAAAAACAAGGATGCAGACGATAATAGCGCCGATGCCAAGGGTCTTGCCGAGCTGGTCCAAGCGTTTCATCAGCGGGGTTTGTTCTTCTTCTACGGTTTGCAGCATGGTAGCAATCATGCCCAACTGAGTGTTCATGCCGGTGCTGGTCACGATGCCTTTGCCACGCCCATAAGTAACCAACGTGCCCATAAACGCAGTGTTGCGTCGATCTCCAATGGGGATGTCTTCCTCAAGCACCACATCGGCGCTCTTCTTTACTGGCACCGATTCACCTGTTAGGGAGGACTCGTCGATGCTTAGGTTGACGGCTTCTAGCAGCCGTATATCTGCTGGAACGTAGTTGCCCGCTTCAATGAAAACGATATCACCGGGCACGAGCTTTGGCGCTGGCAGTGAAATGCGATGGCCATCGCGCAGCACTTGCGCTTCGGGTGCGGCTAACTTTTTTAGCGCTGCCAGGGACTCTTCCGCGCGGGATTCCTGCACAATGCCCATGATGGCATTGAAGATTACAATGAGGAGGATAGCGCCGGCTTCCACGTAATCCCCGAGCAACGCGGAGATAATTGCAGCGCCAATGAGCAGCCAAATGACAAAGCTGTTGATTTGCCCCCAGAGCATCTCCCAGAAGGTAGTACGCTCTTTCTCTACCAGTTCGTTGGGGCCGAAGCGCTCCAACCGGCGGGTAGCTTCCTCTGTGGAAAGGCCTCTTTCCAGCTCAACGTGCAGCTTGCTTAGCACTTCCTCAATTGTTAGTGCATGCCAGGAAACATTCGTTTCAAGATTATCCTTAGGTTCCTGAGATATTGGTTTCTCACTCATGGTGTAATCCTCCTTCATTGCCAACGTGCATACCGCCATATTATATACTAAGAAGGTGGAGTTCTGCGAATGGTCGAATTAAAAAATTGTACTTGGAATACTATGGAATTAATTGCTGTTGATACATACTATTGGGAGATCAGTATTCTCGAAGATTACCTAAAGGTGATTCCCTTGAGGTTGTTGAAAAACATTGGTTAATCGATTACATCCAAATATTTAAAAGTTAAGAATTTCAATCTGC
>DICP01000039.1:2213-13246 GCA_002417685.1 Candidatus Mesolinea sp. UBA5823 | reverse complement strand
AGGGCTGCCGATAATGCTCATTGGCTATTTACCTGGGCAGGAAGAAGGGAATGTACGCTATCTTTTAGCGCATCAAGCTGGGAGCTTGGTTACAAATCCCTTTGAACTTGCCTCCGTGCTAAATTTCTGGCTGGAAAATGATTGCCAACGCCTGAAGTCTGTTGCAGCTAATTCAAAAGCCTTAGGGCATCCCGACTCTGCATTGATTATTGCCAAAGAGCTTTTGGCAATGTGCGAGCTCTCTTTAGAGGCAGATTGAGAAAGAAAAAATATGGACATTTTATCGGAAGCTAAGTCTAAAACAACTGAGCCAAAAAAGACAGTTCCGCCCAGAGACAAATGGTTGAATATTGGCATCTTGGCGGTTCTGACCCTTGCTGGCGTCATTCTTAGCATAAGATTTGACTGGCCTACGGTTGAAGCCTTTATGCAATCTAATCCTTCGTGGACGATTGTAATCAGTTTAGTGGTTTATACGCTTTTAGGCTTGACCGTAATTCCTAGCACACCTTTGGTTGTCATTGTCGCTTTGAACATTGGGCTTCTGCCGGCAATTCTCGTGAGTGGTACAGGGCAGACGTTAGCTTCGTGGTTAGAATATTATCAAGGCAGGCTTATTAATTATGCAATTGATCTGGATACGTTGAAATCTAAGCTGCCACAGAAGGTCCGCGATATGCCCATTGCCTCACCCATGTTTCAATTAGCTGCTAGAGTGATCGTACCCAAACCTTTGGCACTACTGAGCGGGGCATATCGTGTCCCTTTAGGGACGTATCTCGGGATTAGTTTCTTAGAAAACACGCTTGGAAGCGCTCTTTTTGCCCTGGCTGGCTTGGGTATCCTCAATCTCGTTATACCTGGATAGTAGGAACAGGTAAAAAGTGCTTCTGAGTAAGCCTTAGCCTTTAATCCTAATTATTTCGTTTTCATGTTGCCGGCAAGTTCAAGATTTTCAGCTGCCCATTCGGTCAACTTGCGTTGCATTTGCGCGTAACCCCATCCGATTAATGCCGTTGTGTTCGAGAAGTCCCAGCTGGGTAAACCCCCACTGGTGAGTACGATGTGGTACACCTGAACGCCTTTTAACTCAGCAAGGGCAATTTCGAGGTCCGTGATACGACCACACACTGTACGGGTAACGGCATCAATGTATTTATTGAGGGTGTTGCTGGTTTCAAGCGGAGTTGGATCGTTAAGGTCCAGCGCAAAGATTGCATCAGCGCCCATTTCCATCGCAACTTGAATGGGAACATTACTCACAAAACCGCCATCGATTAAGAATTTATCTTTAACGTCGAGGGGCATGAACCAAGGCTGAATGGCTATGGAGGCAAGGACACCTTCAAGCACGTTATGCTGGGGATCGACTCCGTAGACAATTGGTTTGCTGCTGGTGAGGTCTGTGCTTACCAAACCAATACGCAGTGGGGAAAAATCCGCAAAGGTCATTTCTGGCTGGATGCCCAAATGGGTCAAAAAGTCAATCGTTTTCTGCTTTGCGGAATTATCTGGGCGGCCGATTAAAGCGCGGACGATTAAGTTTTGAAAGCGCGAGTCCATAATTTGCAGCTCAGCGCCTTGTTTCCATACCTCTTCGAGTTTGTCGACACTGGCGAGGTCTGTGCCAAAAAGGCCAAGGCTGACGGCGTTCATTGCGCCGATAGATGTGCCGGTAATGATTTCAGGTTTAATACCATGCTCGAACAAGGCTCTGAGAGCACCAACTTGCAATGCGCCACGTGCGCCTCCACCGCCTAATGCAAATCCAATCGTTTTAGCCATGCCTTCATCCTTTCATTTTGATACTTAAGTTTAACCACTGGAGGAACAAAATTCATAACACTAAAGTGGGAGATGAGTATTAACTTCATGTGAGCTTTGACCTAAAAGAAGTATTTCTCGCTCAGCCTCTAAATAATGAAAAAGCTTGGATTAATAAAAGAAAATTGTTCAGCCAAGTTATGGCTTATTGCAAACAAAAATAATACCAAATTAACACTTTTGCGTGACGAACTCCTGCGTCAATTGTTGTATGCTAAAAGCAGCTAATAGAATTAATGGATTGGAGTAATTATGACTACAACCAAAGAAAAACCCGAAGAAACCACCAAAGAGATGAACCTCGTCATGCGCAGCCTGATTCAGATGGGCCCGGCTTTGCTCAAAAACAAGCCGGTAATCAAAATGGCAATGAAAATGGGCGAGAATTACCTAAAGAACGATAATGAACGCCGCCATAAAGAGGATAAGACCACACCCCCTGGGGTTATTGACGATCAAACCGCCATGAGTTTGGCGATTCTAAACTCAGCCAAAAATATTTTGCTCTCTGGGCATATTTCCCAAGCTACTTTTGATAAGGCAGCCTCAGTTTTAGGTAAGGACCTGCTGGTTGAAAAAGGATTGCGCTTGCGTAAGGCGCAGGATTTTGTGAAAAAATACGGTTTTGCGCAGCCTTCATTCCTGCTCATTAGCCCAACGCACGGCTGCAATTTGCATTGTATTGGCTGCTATGCCGACTCGGATGAGAAGGTGCAGCGGCTGGATTATGATGTATTTGACCGCTTGGTCACAGAAGCTTACGACTATTGGGGCGACCAGTTTATCGTTGTTAGCGGTGGAGAACCACTTTCTTATCGTTCGCAAGGCAAAACGTTGTTGGATATCGCTGAATCACACCCCAATATGTACTTTATGTTCTACACTAATGGCACGCTCATCACGCCGGAGATAGCGCGGCGCATGGCTAACCTTGGTAATATCATCCCGATGATTTCGCTAGAAGGCTGGCGCGAGAAGACTGATGCCCGCCGTGGCAAAGGCGTCTTCGATAAGGTGATGGCGGCGTTTGACTTGCTTTATGAGGAAGGCGTGATTTATGGCGCCTCGCTGACAGCGACGAAAGAAAACTGCGAGGAGGTTACCTCCGATGAATTCATGGATTTCCTCTTTAATGAGAAACATATCCGCATCGCATGGATCTTCCACTATATGCCCATTGGGCGTTCCTATACTCTAGACCTCATGCCGACGCCTGAACAGCGCATCCGGATGTGGAACCAGAGCTGGAAGCTGGTGCGTGAGAAGCGCTACATGATAGCTGACTTTTGGAACAGCGGCACAGCCGTGGACGGCTGCCTCTCCGCCGGCGGGCATGGGCATGGCGGTTACATGTATGTAGACTGGTATGGGCATATCACTCCATGTGTGTTCGTGCCCTATTCACCTGTGAATATCAACGATATTTATGCTAAAGGCGGCACGCTGGAAGATATTTACCAAGCGCCTTTCTTCAAGAACCTGCGCGATTGGCAAGTTGAGATGAAAGCTAAGACTGGGGCTTCGAACTTGATGAATCCTTGCCCGATTCGCGATCATAATGCAGACTTGCGCCGTATGATTGCACTACATGAGCCTGACCCAATTGACATCAATGCCGCTCAAGCTTTGCAAGATCCGGACTATGCCAAAGGCATGGACGCTTATGATGCGGCATACCAGAAGATTGTTGATGAAGTTTGGCAAAAAGCTTATATAAAACAGCAAAGGCTCTCTCAAGAAGAGCTTATGCAACTGATTGAAAAAATCAATCAGGAGGAGAAGATAGTTATAGAATAAAAACTGAGCAATAGAGTAAAAAACGGTAAAGGAGCAAGTAAACGCGTTTTGAACTAAGAAGCTCAATTGTTATGTAACCATTTTTAACTGGACTGCAATCCGGTCCGGACAGCCGGTAAAAAGGGAGGAATTTCCTTGCAGTATGAGAGGGGGGTAGAGGCCGATTTATTCGGCCTCTTTATTTAATCACACTTCAGTCCACTAAGTCGTTAAGGTCTGGGCGAGCCATACCCAGGGCAACGGCTTTGGCTAAGACCTGCATGAGTGTTTGCGCGTGGAATTTGCGGCGCAGCATCTCTAGATGACGGCGGATAGAGCGCTCGGTGAGATGTAAGCTGAGCGCAATTTGCGCTGGCGTATGCCCACTCACCAATAGCTGCAACACTTGGTTTTCGCGCGGGGTGAGATGAATGGGGTTGGGTACGGGTAGGGTCTGTGCCGGGGAGATGATCACATGTTTGCCAGCCAGCCGAGCTTGCCAAATCTGACTGAGATCATCCTGATCTGTCAGGAAAGGTTGCCACTCTCCATGGTTTACAGCGCGCGCGATACTCTCAGGATGCTGTGGGATTTCCAAAACGCGTACGGTGTCATTGGGGCTGAAGATAAAAACCTGCGTCACGGCTGCCTGCGCTTCATAGTAGAATATATGTTCTATTATCCGAAGTTTAGCAAGCTTTGTCAAGCTGAAGATAGCACAAGCTTTTGAGGAAAATTAGTTATGTTTGCTTGGTACTTGCTTGCTCAAATCAAGAAACAACAGGCTGATCCGGCTGGACTGCAGAGCGTTGCGTAAAGCGGTCCAGCGCCCAAAAAGCAACCGCCGAGAGAATGCTGATGCCCAAGCCAAAGAAATATGGCGCGCGCATTCCGATGTTATCAGTGAGAATGCCAGCCGAAAGCGGACCGATGGACATAGCGATATTCCAAGTGATCCCGAACACCCCCAGGTAACGCCCGCGCTGATTTTCAGGTGCCAGATTGGTAACATAAACGGTGGCAGTGGGCGCAGTGATCATCTCGCCGATGGTCATCACCACCATTGCTGCCCAGAAAGCCGCATAGGCATTCCCCAGCGCGATAATGAGCATGGATCCAGCATAGAACAGAGCCCCGATAGGCAGGACTTTTGTGGGTGCTTTCTGGCGGGTGAGCCGTGTGATAAACACTTGGAGAAAAACGACCATAAGTGCATTGGTTGTTGGCAGCCAACTATAACGCGCTTCGCTTACGTTAAAGTTAGTTTTGAGATACACCGGGAGGAAACCCCAAATGAGCGTGTTAGCTATCTCCATTAATGTATAAGCAATTACCAAACGGTTGAAGTGCCCATTGCGAAACGCTTCGCCAAAGACCTGCAATTGCGAGCGTAAGCTGGTGCCTTGTTCCTGCTCAGATTGAGGTTTGGTTTCGCGTAGAAATAAGACTGTAATCAATCCAAATATCGAGAGAGCGATGGCTGCGGCATAAAGCCCGAGGTTATAAGAAATCACCACGACCAACCCGCCGAACACCGGACCTAAAGCCACGCCGATATTGCGCCCCATACGCACAAGGGCGTAGGCTTGGGCGCGATCCTCCGGGGCGAACATATCTGCGAGCATAGCATCTGTGCCGACGCGAAACAAGGGTCCAAACAAACCCGAAAAGCCCATGAGCAAAGCAAACACCCAAAACTCTCGGGCTGGGATGTAAAGGAGATAAGCAAGTGCCTGACCAAACAAGCCGATGGTCATGACCCCTTTTCTCCCGAAGTGATCGACCAAAGAACCGGCTACAACAGAAGCTGCCAGCGCGGTCAATGCGTTGATGCTCAAAAGACTGGTGACAGCTGTAAGCGGCAAGCCAAGCTTCTGGCTGGAATAAATGGTAATAAAGGGCCAGATCATGCTTGTGCCGGTGGTTGAAATCACCAATCCAGCAAACATCAGCCAAAATTGGGCAGGAAAGCGGCGCTTAGCGGTCAAATTGGTTAATACCTACCTAAAAATATGTATCCACCAATCTTAACATAAGCAGGGTAAATTAGGACGAATTTGGCGATATGGACGTTAATTAGGGTTGTTGCAGAGGGAAAGCCGCCTCGCAGGTGAAGCCGGCAGGTGCCATAGGAGACTCGTAAGTATACAAGTCAAAATAAAGTGTAAGCGGCTCGGATAAGCCTGCGTAGGTGATCTCATAGGGGTCGACAATTTGCTCTGCTTTGTTATAGATTGGATTTTGGCGACTGTAGATGATTTCCTCGAAGTTCGGTCCGCGCAGGGTATTAAGATAGGCTTCCATGCGGGCGATGCCATCATAGAGGTTCAGACTGCCCAAGCGAATGGGGTTCTCGGGACTGAAGCCATAGGTGGGGTCAGTAGCAACCTGGCAGGCAGCCAAATTGGGCAAAAAGCGTACGTGATTCAAGAGCGCATCGAATGCTAATTTGCCTGTGCTTTGCCAGAGGGTGCTAGCCTCGGCGGTTACAGCCATTCCTACCAGGCTGAAGCAGCGCCCGTCAGGGTGTAGCACGGCTAAACTTCCAAGCATGGGTTCGCCAAATAAGCTGCCAGAGATGTCAGTCTGCAGACCTTCCAGACCGGCTGCAGAAATCGGCTGCGGCGCGCTGCAGCTGAAATTGGCAATATCTGCGGGTAGGCGGTTAAGGATTTCCTGTAGGCAGGCTGACACATCCGCACTCTCGCCAGACGGCTCATTAGCCAAGCTGAAGAACAGAGTTTCTTTGGCGTTGACCTGGGTGGCTTGAGTACCATTAATTTCTAGGGAAAGCGGCATCATACTCTCATCGATTGCAGCCAGCGGCACGAACGCGTATCCGCCAGACGGCACGATTTGCTCGGCGCCCAGCCCAATCCAGGCGGCGGGGTTGGGCGTGAAGGTTGGTAAGGGCGTGGCAGTTGGACCAAGCGGCGGGACGTAAAGCGGCTGCTCCGGGCGTGCAAGCTCGGGTGCAGGGAAGTTGCAGGAGGCAAGCAGCAGTGTGGTTAAGAGCAGCAGGGGAAAGCGTACCGTGCTTTTAGCGGTCATGGCGTGGGCGTGACCTCGCTCTGTGGCAGAAGCTGAAATTCTTTCAACATGGCGCGGAAGGTGGGCAGGAAGTCTTCCCAAGTTTCGCTCTCGCCCATGCCGAGGAATGCGAGTACGAAACCTGGCATGGCAACCATGACCAAGCGCCCTTCCAAGTAGAGATCCGCGTAAGGTTTGGCAAAATCGAGCAGGACCGCTGGAGATTTGGCTACTTCGGTTTCGCCTTGATTGATCACCTGGTAAGTTTCATCTAAATATTTTGTCAGGAACGGCTGTAGCAGTGCATTGGCTTGATCGAGGTGCTCCTGGGTGTCAAATGTGTCCGTCTCAGCTGCAAAGAGCAGCACGCGAAGCTCAGTGATATCGCCGCTATAATCCGCTGGTGTAAAAACAAGCACGTTTTCCTCTGGCAGCTCAGAGGCTTGCCAACCCTGTGGGATAGCAAAGCTAAAACGACTGGCTGGGTCGGTATATTCCTCCAACGGGAGTGTTGAACTGCTTTCTGCTGTACACGCGGATAACAGACAGGCGATGAAGAGAAAAATTAGCATACGTTTGGAAGAGGAAATTGCTTTTCTCATTTGCTTTGATTCTATCTCAAAAACGATTGACCTTAGCCTCATTGTTCTCGCCGGTCTCCGACCGAGCGAGTGGGTTTGACCGTAGGTCTCCATCCTTTTCAAACTTCGCCGTCCTCCAGAACCAGCGAAAAACCTGAGACCTAAAGGTCAAAAACCTTGCAGGGTCAGGAGACCCTGCAAAAACAAGATGCTTGGCTGCATCTCGGTCTTCAAACGGATCGCTTAGGTATAATTAGCCAAGATGAAAACTGACTTAGCCGATGAAATTATTTACAGCCGGCGAAAAACGCTAGCAATCAGCGTGCTGCGTGGGGGCAAAGTGGTGGTGCGAGCACCGCTGCGTACCAGCCAAGCTCAGATTTACGCCTTCCTGCATGAGAAAGCTGGCTGGATTGAACAGGCACGCGCAAAGATGCAGCGCCTACAACCTACAGCCGGCACTTATACCTACACCGACAAGGAGCAAATCTGGTTTTTGGGTAAACAATATCCGCTGCACTTGGTTAATCGCGTTGAGGGTGGGTTTGTTTTTGAGCCAGACAAGGGTTTTCTGCTTGGCAAAGGGCAACAAGCACAAGCTGCTCAATTATTGACGGAGTTTTACAAACGCGAATTGCGCATAAGGGTGGCAAGGTTGATTGAAGTTTATGCTCGGCGGGAAGCCTTTCATCTGACGGCGGTGCGCATTACCAGCGCCCGCACGCGTTGGGGCTCTTGCAGCAGCAAAGGCAGCCTGAATTTCTCCTACCGCTTAGCGCTGACGCCACCCGCGTGTATTGAATATGTGGTCGTACATGAGTTGGTGCACACACGCATCCCGAATCACTCGCGGCAATTTTGGGCGGAGGTTGCGCGCATTCTCCCGAGCTACCGCCAACCGCGCGAGTGGCTCAAAAAACACGGGAATAGCTTGCCGCTGCTTAGCTGAGCCAATTACAAGGTAGCATCCTCAAATTCCATCCTAACAAGTGTCCGTTTTCGGACATTTTTTGTAATTTTGTCCGCTTTTGACCTCTTTTATTTTTGAAAATAGGTTGTATCATACCTGCATAAATAGAAAATATGTTCTATGAAAGAGGCAGCGTATGATGACCCAACCCAATTCCAATTCTCCTGTTCATCCGCTCTCCTCGGGAGGTGCCTGCCCTAACACGGCAGGCACAAACCCTCAGGAGCAAGTGCAAAGCGAATTAGCCAGCGCACAGATCCGAGCGCTGCTCTCTGATGAGCGCGCGCAGCAACCTGATTTTTACCTACATCACTTCAATGCGGATCAGCGTGCCGAGCTGGCTGCAGCGGCGCGTAAGACCTTAGATGACGAAGTGGTCATGCTGCGTACGGCTATAAAAAGTTTTTTCCAGGCGGTGCGCCGCGAAGAAGATGCCGATGCTATCGAGCGCATGGCGGACTCACTCAATTTACTTGGGTTGAGCTGCTCGCGCTTGGGCAATGTGCTCAAGATCAATCAGGCTTTGCAAGGCGCGGCACAAAGCAACGAAAAAGACGCGCTTTATGCTGAGCTTATGGAGCACCTTGCGCTTGAAAACTTTACTGAAGAGGAAGCACATGGATAGCAACGGATTGCATGCTCAAGCCGATACGCTTATCCCGTTTACTGCTATTCCCATAATGCCTGAAGCAAGTTTGGATATGGCGCGCCCTGTAGAGCTGGTTGAGAAGCAGCGCCTTGAGACGCGCGTGGCGTTCCTGCGCAGTTTACAGCAGGTGGAGCGTTTTGCAGCGGTACTGGGCGGCGCTCAGATGCGTGCCTATCAGCGGCAGGTGGCACAAGCGGTGACCGACTCGGTCTTAACACGGCGTGGGCTTTCGCTGGTGGTTATGTTCCCCCGGCAATCTGGAAAGAACTTTTTGCAAGCGCAGTTAGAGGTTTACTTCCTGGTGCGTTTTGCGCGCATGGGTGCAGAAATAATTAAGTTTTCACCCACATTTGAGCCGCAAAGCTTGAATGCGATGCGCCGGCTGGAAGCAGCCTTGCAAGCCAACTGGTTGACGCGGGATGCCTGGAAAAAAAGCAGTGGCAATCATTACCGCTTTGGCAATGCGCATCTCACTTTTCTTTCTGCTGCGCCAGGCTCCAACGTGGTTGGTGCTACGGCTGGCACGTTGCTCGAACTGGATGAAGCGCAGGATATTGAGATTGATAAATATGATAAGCAAATCGCACCGATGGCGGCTTCTACCAATGCTACCCGTGTCTTTTGGGGTACCGCCTGGACGGAGCAGACTTTGCTCGCCCGTGAGCTGCGCCTGGCTGAAGAAGCTCAGGCTCGGGATGGCATCCGGCGCGTCTTCCGTCTCAGCGCAGAGGACGTGCGCGCTGAAGTGCCAGCTTATGGCGCCTTTGTGGATGAGCAAGTGGCTAGGCTTGGCCGCACGCATCCGATGGTGCGCAGCCAATATTTTAGCGAAGAAATCAGCAAGGAAGGCGGCTTGTTCCCACCGGCGCGTTTAGGCTTGATGCAGGGCAGCCATCCCGCCCGAGAGCTGCCCGAGCCGGGCAAATCGTATGCGTTGCTCGTGGACCTGGCTGGGGAAGATGAGGCTATGCGCTAGGGTAGGCCTACCGCGTTGGAGCAACCTGAAATGCTGGCTAACCCAGGACGGGATGCCACTGCAATTACTGTTGTAGAGGTGGACCTGCACCTCCAAGCTGATGAATTAGTGGGCAAACCAATCTACAAGATTGTGCAGCGTTACCTTTGGACGGGGGAGAAACACAGCATCCAATATGCCCGCCTCTTGGCGATTGTGGAGCGCTGGAAGCCTCAGCGCATCGTGGTGGATGCCAGCGGGGTCGGAGCTGGGGTGGCGTCGTTCATGGCTGACCGCTTTGGCGAGCGGGTGATCCAGCTACGCTTTACCCAGCAGGTGAAATCCCGCTTAGGCTGGGGCTTTTTGGCGGTGATCGACACCGGCCGCTTTCAAGATCACCTGGTAGCAGGAAGCCGCAATGAAGCCGACCGCCTGCAGGCGCTCTTTCGGCGCCAACTTGCGGCGGTGAGCTATCGCGTCAGCAGCAGTCCGGAGCATTTTATCGCTTGGGGCGTGCCAGAGACAGCGCGTGATCCTGAGGGCGGCGGCTTGCTGCACGACGACTTAGTGCTCTCAGCAGCGATGGTGGCAGAACTTGACGCGCAGCCTTGGAGCGTCAGCGGTAATGCGCCGCACGTGATCACGGCGGCTGACCCAATCAAAGAAATGGATGGAGGTTTTTAGATGACATATTTCACAACCAATCAGCAATACCCTTTGGGTATAGACCTTTCGGTCTATAACTGCAGCGCCGATTGCCGCCGCCGGCCGAATTTTGACCTGATTGCGGCACACCAGCCAGCTGTTGAGTTCATCGCCATGCGCACGGGGCAATCCTGGGGCTATCGTGACCCAGCTTTTTCGTATTACTTAGCTGAAGCACAGCGTATTGGTGTGTGCATCTTGCCCTATCACGTCGTCTTCCCAGGTGAATCTGCCCGCCGGCAAATGGACAGCTTCCTCAATATCTTGGCAGGCGTGGACATAGAAAGTGTGCGCTTGGTACTTGATCTGGAGCTGGATCACAGCCAGACGCGGGGGAAAATCACCCAAACGTTGGGTGAGTGCCTGAAAATCTTACAAGCAGAGACCGGCAGGCTGCCACTGGTTTACTCGCGCGCCAGTTGGGTGAATGAACACCTGAGCGTGCGAGACTTGCTGAAGCTGGATTGGTGGCTGGCGCAATACTTAGCTCGGCGCAGTTACCCAGCTTATACCCCTGAATTCCCTTGCCCGCCGCGCCTGCCC
>DICP01000039.1:1235-2207 GCA_002417685.1 Candidatus Mesolinea sp. UBA5823 | reverse complement strand
GACCGCTGGAATGGCTCCCGCGCTGAGCTACTGGCTTATTTTGGGCGTGAAGAAAGGCAGCCAGCTCTTGCTTGCCCGCTGGATGGCTCTCCTTGCCCGAGAAATGATATTCAACCCAATCAAGCGCTTATAGAGCAACCCGTTGGTATGGAGGTAATTTGAGATGGCAGAAACCCAGCATATTTCCCTATTTAATCTCTTGCGCCGGCAAAACAGCCCAAACACCATGCCCGAAAACGCGCCTGAGCTTAGCCAGCAGGAAGCAGTCAGCCAAGCCTATGCAGTGCCCACGCGCCTGCGCATGAGCCTGCCAGAGGACGAGAATACCTTCCTGGTGGGTGCCAGCTCCTTAGGCGATTTACCGCGCGACCGGCACAGCTTTGACCGGCAACAAGTGATGGCGGATTGCCTGGACGCCTGGCGCTTTAACCCGCTGGCGCGGCGCATCGTAGAACTGACCAGTCAGTATGTCACCGGCGGCGGGATGGCTCCGCGCTGTCCGCACACTGCTACGCAAGCCTTCTTGCATGAGTTTTGGAATCACCCGCTCAACCGCATGGATGCGCGACTGGGGGAGCTTTCGGATGAATTAGCCCGCAGCGGTAACCTCTTTTTGCTGATCTCGACGGACGCCAGCGGCATGTCTTACCTGCGCGTGGTGCCTTCGGCGGATATCGAACGCATCGAGTCCCGCGCAAACGACGTGGAACAGGAAGTGGCGTATTACACTCGACCGGACGCTAAAGGAGAGGTGACACGCTATCCCGCCTTTGCTCCCTGGCAGGGCACGCCTGATTTGCAGCCAGTGATGCTGCACTATGCCATCAACCGGCCGGCTGGTGCGCAGTGGGGTGAGCCGGATCTGACACCAGTGCTCCGTTGGCTCTCGCGCTATGCTGCTTGGCTTGAAGACCGCGTGCGCCTCAACCGCTTCCGCAACGCCTTCATGTATGTGGTCAAGGCGCGCTTCGC
>DICP01000039.1:989-1208 GCA_002417685.1 Candidatus Mesolinea sp. UBA5823 | reverse complement strand
GTGCTTTCGCCGCACTTAGAAGCGCTGGATGCCTCCAGCGACGGGTTGGCAATCAAGAAAATGATAGCTGCTGGTGTCGGTTTACCGCTGCACTTCTTAGCTGAGCCTGAATCCAGCACACGCACCACTGCAGAGGCGGCTGATGGAGCCACCTTGCAGCGCTTTGCGCAACGGCAGCGCTTTTTGCAATGGATGCTGGCTGATATGCTGCGTGCTGCC
>DICP01000039.1:0-979 GCA_002417685.1 Candidatus Mesolinea sp. UBA5823 | reverse complement strand
GCCGGGGATATTTCCGCAAGGGATAACCAATCCTTGGCAGAAGCTGGCAGCAAGGTGGCTGAGGTGGCGCAGGCGCTTTATGCCCAAGGGCTGATTGACCAGGATGAGATGCTGCGCTTGATTTATCGCTTTTTAGGGGAGGGAGGCAGCCATGTAGAAGTTTAAGCAGAGTTTCGCCCAAATTAGAAGACCGGCAAATTTAGGAAATTGACAAGGAAAGGAGCCTTTTATGGAGGAAAACGAACTTGAAACGGAGACCCAACAAGAATATCGTGAGCGCTTGACCTTGGAAGCCCAAGCCCTTAGCCCGGAACGCTTTGAGATCTTAGCCATCACCGCTGGTGCTGCTAATGGCTGGGAGTTCCCGCCGGAGGTGCTGCGCGCGTCGTTAGGGCTGTGGGAAGGCGTGAACTGCTTTGTAGATCACGACTGGACTTCGCGCTCGGTGCGCGATATTGCCGGCATTTTGCGCAAGGTAAGTTGGGATGAGAGTGCTCAGGGCATCCGCGCTGAGCTGCATGCCTTCGGACCCTCAGCCGAGCTGCTGACCAAGATTGGCAGGCAGGTGTTGGAGGAGAAAGACGAGCCGGCTGTGCGTGTCGGTTTTTCTGCCGATATATTGTTCAATGGAAAGGACCATCGCGTGGAGAAAATTCTCAAGATTTTCTCGGTGGATCTGGTCTATAACCCGGCGCGCGGCGGGATGTTCCTGCGTGCGCTCAACCAAATTGGCTTATCGCCAAAGCTTAAAGGAGATTTACTCATGCAAAATAACAAGGATATTCAAGATGAAACCTTAACCAGCCAGACTGTGTCTGCTATATCAGCGGCAGAGGAGAGCCCAACGCTGCAAGCCCAATTAGCTGAGATGCGCGACCTGCGTAAACAGATGAGCGCTATGGTGCTGGACGCGAGCTTAGCCCAAAGTGCCTTGCCAGCGCCAGTCAGCCAGCGCATCCGCCAGCAATTTCAGGAGCGC
>DICP01000051.1:3784-9511 GCA_002417685.1 Candidatus Mesolinea sp. UBA5823 | reverse complement strand
GTTCGGAAGAGGCTTTATAATCCATATAAAGAAGCTGGTTGTGTTCACCAGGTCGAAAAGGAGATGGAGATGTCTACGAACTTTTCCACCAGCCAAACAACGCCGGATAAGTTTTATCAGCAACCGCAGAAACAGAGAAAAAATCTGCGCCAGCTCATAAAAAATGCCAGCCCCGAAGAAGTCGACGAATTTTTACATCAGGATATCCTCCCCAAGGCTGCCTACCAACCAAAACACCTATTAATTTTGTTACTTAATGCTATTGTTTTTGCGATTGCCATCTTAATGGGTTCAGTGCCTTTACTTTTAGTGGTAGTCGTGAGCGCACCATTTGCGGCACAAGTGCTCAACCTCAGTTTGAGTGCGTTGATACCTTCCTTCAAACTTTTCTGGCGGGGCTTGCTTGGCACCCTTGTTACTGCGCTCTTCTATTTTAGCTCTGGCTTGGTAGCTGCTGCCAGGGCAGGCAAACATTGGTCTTCCACCGGGGTCCCGTTGACGTGGATAAGGGAAAATAGCGTGGAAGAGGCTTTCGTCTTGACTTTAGCTGTAACTATCTTTGCCTGGCATTGCCTTAGTCAAAAAGAGTTACCACGTTTGAGCTCAGCTTTAATGAGCATCCTGATTTTTGCTCCTTTCGGGTATGTTGGCTGGCTGGCTTATGGCAGCTTAGAACTAGCCGGGGAAGCATTGTTCATCTATTGCTTTCCGCGTTTAGCCTGGAGCTTTCTATTGATTTTGCTAACTTTTTGGATTGCGGGGCTGCCACCTCGGCGTGCGCAGGGCTGGCTAATCTTTTGCTTGGCAGTCGTGCTATTTGCTGGGAGTATTATTGGATACAGCGCCTACGGCCCAGTTTTATCCCATTCGATAACACATAGTCCCTATAGCCAAGTCAATTCCTCCGAAGCAACCTCCACCGAGCCTGCACCAACGATCAAACCAAGCCAGACGCAAGCCATAGCCTCTCCTACAGCCACCGTCAAGCCAAGCAACACCCCAACACATAAGCCAACCGCCACTCTAACCCCCACGCCAGTTCTAGCGCTGGTGAATTCCGAGGTGGGGGTGCGCATGCGTGCCGAAGCTGATCCAAACGCAGAGGTTTTAGCTTATCTCAATAATCTCAGTGAGGTTGAACTCTTGGGAGAAGAAAAATTGGTTGGAAATACCCTCTGTCAAAAAGTACGCGCTCCAGATGGCAAAATCGGCTGGATTGTGGGTCAATACCTGATAACTGCGACGCCTGCGAATTAAGCCCTATTCAAGAATTACGACGATATTGGCGCGTGGTACGCGAATTACTTGCCCATCTTCGCGCTGAACTACCACCGCTTCCAGCACCAGTCCACTGGCAAACATTTCTGGCTGCTCTGGTAGCTCGATAATTGTGCCCACGCTGCCCGCATAAGGTTTACCCAGCAAGCGTACACGCCTGCCTACTTCCAACAACTCTTCAGCGGGGAAGAGCTCTTCAGAAAATTGCGCCCTGCCTGGCAAGATCAATTCCGGATGCGTACCTTCTAACGGATCTGGAGAGGTTGCGTTCAGCGCAACTGTTTGCCCCTGCATCTGCTTCAGCATCTGTGAACTTATCGGGTCTATTGGCAGTTCTCCAAACCCAACCAATACCATTGTGGGAATATTAGCCCGCTCTAGTTCTGGGAGGACCTGTGGCAAGATAGCGCCAAAGACCATGCCGGCAGGCTGTTGCGCCATATACCGGTTGAGCTGTGCCTGGCTTGCACAATGATCCACTATGACAATCTTACCTGCAATGCCATCCTCTTTTTCGGGGCCCGCTTCCTCACCCCAGCGTGTAAGTAAGCCCGACACATTCAACCCGTTGCCCCATACGCCTTGCAGGAGGGTGCCTTGCGTCGCAACGACGGCTCCTTGTTCAGCAATAATTTCCACGACGGTGCCTGGGAATGCCGCTAACACCTGTACCACCTTCTCACCCAATGCCAGCGTGATCTTTCCATCGCGGATTGCTACGACCATGCCATCCTCAGGAGCACGAAATATGCGCGCAATAATTCCGGATTTTTGTGCGATGATGTCGCCGGCTTTAACCGGTTCACCCACCAGGCGTTCGATATAGCGGTCGATATGCCGAGGATTAATTTTGAAATTATTGACCACGTCGAATACTTGAAAACGCGCTGGCATACGAACCTCGGCGATCGGATCGCCGGCTGCAACCTCTTGCCCAATGCGGACTAAAACCGTGCCGCTATGGGGCAAAGTGAAGGATCGATAAATTTGTTGATTGCAGCCAATCTGTAAGGTTTGCATGCTCATGCTAACCGCCTAACTCCCACAGCCAATTGTAGATCGTCTGGCTGCGCTGCTCAGCATCCTGTGGCAGTTCTAAAGGTCTGCCCCGCCCATCTATAACCACGCCAACTTTAGAGCCTGGGGCTGTGACCCAACCCCCCAAGCCCACATAACCCATGCCAACATCCGTAAACTCACTGGGAGAAAGATAAATGCGTGTGCGTTGATCTTGAGGGGTTTCGATGCGTTTAAGCGTGCCTTTGCGCACCTCTAATTTTTCCCGCCCCGCCTCTTCGCGATCTACCTCAAGGGTAAGCAAGCTTGTGTTGGCGTGCTGCGTGCTCTCAGCGGTGATCACTGTGCCAAGGTTGACAAAAGCACCCGCATCGATCATTTGAACCGCAAGTAACGGTTCAAGCTCAGCTAATGCGCCCAAAGCAGCCATCAATTGCCGCTCATCGAGGGTAAACGTGGTAATACCATGCGGACGAAGGCCGTCCAATGCTATCAGCAGTCCCTGCTGAGCAGCTGGCACTCGGATCAGGCTTTCCCCCGAAAGCAAAATCGGCTCATAAGGGGCAAACAATCCCTGCTCTGGGTGGTAGGCAAAATTTGGGAATATTTCCTGAGTGTGCTGTAACGCAGCTTGCAAGCGTACACGCGTCCAAGCGTGCTCAATGGCTAAATCTTCTAAGGTATCCGGTAAAAATGCAGGATGCAAGCGCTTGTTAAGCATATAGATGCTGGCAGTTTCCACATCAATAGGCAGCGAGGACCAGCGGCAAGTCTCTTCGCCGGTCCGGCTGGAGATCTCAGGTCGGTTGATGCTGCCGATGAACTCATCGCCATGGGCAGCTAACACCGTAGTAGAGCTGCTGCCCACATCCAACGCCAAAGTGCCTTTACCATTCGGGTGGATGCGATCAATCAGACGAACAATGCGGCTCATGGCAAAAGCAGTCGGCAGCACGGAGGTGTTGCATTCCTGTTCAAGCTCCTCCAAACCCCTAAGCTGCTGCCGGCGCAAAGCAGCAAAAGCTTCCAGCATCGCTGGCCAAGCAGCCGCAACTGTTTCAACCCCTAAGCGCGGGTGAATATTGACCGCCAAGTGGAAATCCGGACCAGCTTCCAGCTCTGCACGCGCTTCTTCCGCCAAGTCGCTATTGCCTGCATAGACAACCTGCGGGCGGATGACGCGGGGCAAGCTCTGATAGACGATGCGCATATTCTCCAAAGCTGCCCGCACCGGATGGTAGCTACCCCCATCTGTTCCTCCAGCGATCACATAGAGATCCGCATCGCTCTGGATGAGTTTTTCGAGCTGAGCCGTAGGATTGAGCTCATCTTGCAGGTCCAGCTCCAAAACCACATCCGTGTAAAAAAGGTCAACCAACCGTCGCAAGCTCGCCAAAGACAAATCAGATGAAACTCCAATCAAAGCTGTTCGCAGCGGATAGCCTGCCGAAACGGTGATGCCAGTGCCAGCAACACCTTGCAAGCCTTGGATCAAGCGTTGATCTGTATCGAGCAATTGGATGCCGCTGGTTTGTTGCAGCTGCAGAAGAGCGTGCCGCACACCGGCGCGTACATCTTGCCCAGCAGAAACTGTGGTCTGAGCCGTAGCACTGCCAGCGAGTTGATAATGTCCCTCGCGTTGTTGAAATAACCAGGCACGCGTGCGCTGGGAGCCAATATCGATGCTGAGATAAGTTTTCTGCTCCATGTGCACCCTCAGCCTGTTATTAAACTCAGAATAAAGTCTTTAATTGTGCCCAGTTGGGCAATCAGTGCCGTAAGTGCGGTTGTGTAAAAGCCAACGAATAACATCCCAAAGGTAATGCCGATAAAAACTTGACCAACGCTGGAAAGCCCTTCTACTAGCCCGCTGCGTGCTTCAGTATCGCCTTTTAGATGAGTGCGATGATGGAAAGTGAAAAGCACAGCCACCACACCTAACAAAATGAACACGGCTTCGAGGATCTGCCCCCAAGCTGGCTCCCCATCGGTCTGGACTAAGCTTGGGCTAAAGCGGTTGACAATGCTAAGCAGCTGGGGCGCCAATGTTCCCCGGCTCACCCCGGCGATGGTCAAAGCCGCCATCACTCCCACCAGGAATGCTAATGGCAGTTTTCCAGCGCTGACTGTACGCGGGAAGAGCATCAGCACAAGCAGCAAACAGAGCAAGAGCGGTACCACGGTGAGAGGAGAAAACTGCCCATTATGAGCTTGGATGGGTGCAATCAGTAAGGGTAAGATCACTTTAGTAATCAACACCGCCGCAATATACCCACTAGAAATACCCACAAGCAAATAAAGAGCAGCCCGGAAGAAAAAGTTGTAGCCTAACAGGTAGCTAAAGACCATCAGCGTAAGTGCAAAGCCGATTAACCCTATGATCACGTCAAGCGCGTTCATGTCTTCTCCTCCCTTCGGCGCCCGGTTGCATCTGCCTCTGCCTTCGTAATCATGGACAGGATCAGGATCACCATCATGATGATCAATCCTACTTGCAGAGCGCGTTCATGCGGCAAGTGCATGGGCTGCTGACCAAGTAATTGAGCCATTAAAGCTCCCTCTTGCGTGCCAGCAACATAGCCAGTAACCTGACCCGAGTCATAGTATGGTAGAACCATGGCGGCATCCTGTTTGGCTACAAGCGCGAGGAATCTCCCTTTACCCAACCAAGGGGAAGCCTGCTCCATCCAGACCTGAAACTGGCTGCCTGAATCTTCGAGCAATAAAATAGCACGATAGTCGTTCAAAGCGCTCAAACCCGAGGGCAAAAGCGGTGAGGATTGATTTTGATCAATCGCCAGTGCAAATACGCCTAAATTCCCCCCAGGCAGATAGATAGCCTCAGGGATTGGGGTAATCCCAGCGGTAGATGCCAGCTCCTGAGCTAACCACAGCCCGCTCGGTTGGGTCACTAGCAACTGCCAGCTTACCCCGCGCTCAGCGATGAACTGCAACACTGGCGCTGCCATAGATACCATCTCACGGCTGGTAGCAGGTTGGTAATCCAGGACAACCAGCACTTTATCCCCAGCGCCAAGGGCTTGCATGGCTTCTTGCAGCGCAATGACATGGGCAGGCACAGCGCCTTCCTTAAGTGCTGGGGGTGGAACGAAAAGCAACGTTCCGATCAAGGCAGTTAGCATTAATAACCCAATCACCAAGCGGTACCAGCTTTTATGCGAGCTTTTAGGTTTGTGTGCCGGTGGGAACGCCTTGCCCTCCTCCGCAATGAGGTTGCGCAATACTTCTGCACGTTCTTTTTGGCTGCGCAATAAGAGCAAATCCTGGGCAACCCTTTGTTCTTCTGCGGTTTCAGATTCTTCAGGAGGCACACTTACCTCAGGCTGCATGCCCACTTCCGCGACAATCGGCTCCAAAATCTCAGCAGCCTCCTGCTCCGGACTGGGCGCTTTGGTCTGAGCTTCCGCTCGT
>DICP01000051.1:783-3770 GCA_002417685.1 Candidatus Mesolinea sp. UBA5823 | reverse complement strand
CCTGGCGCAGCAACGCCCTCCGAAGGGCTGCCCTCTTCGAAGGGCTCGCTCTCTATCGGTTGGGTTTCTTCACCTTCAACTTCGGGATGCAATTCACGGATTTTCTGCAGCCACTCCGGCACACCCTCAGCAATCTCGCCTTCTTCGGAAGCCTTGCGGGCGCTTTGCAGAACCTCCCTCTGTTTACTTTCGCGCAAACGCTCGATCCAAGAAGTAAATTCCCTATCGATCTCAGCATGCTTCTCCCCCGAGCGCATTTGGTCCATCGTACCAGCCCGGCTGGCTAAATCCCCTGTAGCATCCGCTTCTTGGGCAGCGCGGGTACGAATGCGCGCTAACCATTCTGGTACTTGCGGTTCTTCTTTTTGGGGTAGTTGTTCTTCCCCTTCCGTCAGCGCTGGGGGCTCTGCTTGTTCTTCGGGTATTGGTGTTGATTCTGTTGGTTCGGTTGCTTTGCGCTCTTCCTCAAGTAAGGACTTCAAGATTTCAGGGAGATCACTGCCTTCCTTACTTGGCATAGGCGGAGTACTCTCGATTCCTTCGATCTTAAAAAGATTCTCCAGCTCCTCACCGCAATGGACACAATGCGTGACCTGAGGAAAGTTTTCTTTTCCGCAATGTGGGCAAACGATCATATCAGCGGTCATCTACTCACCATAGGGCCTTTCCAAGCCCAACACAATGCGCAAACCGAGGAGCAATGCGCCTAAGCCCATCCCAATCAGCAAGCCGCGCATGCCTACCAGTGGTAAGGCTTCTAAATAGCCAATCACAATATCTAACTGCGGAATCTGAAGCGCTTGCAGCCAGCCTAACCCAAGCACAAGGAATACCAAAGCACTGATGCCAAAGGAGACCGTGAGCGCTGACCAACCGCGCTGGTGAAAGAGGCGCAAAGCTGCAGCCGCCATCACCAAAGCTGCCAACCCCAGTAAGCTGGCTTCGGCGGGCTGTTGGATTGCAGCAATCCAACGTAAGTAGCTTGGGTTCTCCACGCCGGCGGTCATCCCGCCAACAAAACTGACCAAAAAAGCGCCTATGAGAATAACACTGTAAATAAACCCATGCCTAACCATAATAATCTTACGGGTATGCGCCAACAGTAAGGTTGCCATCGCCACCAAAGCTGCCACAGAAGCAATAATCACCGCCCAGTTAAGCACAACCTCCAGCCAGCCCGCTAACTGCGGCTGCCAGATAAGCGCCACCAAAACGAGCAGACCGCTCAGCCCTGCGATGAGTATGGGGATTGCCTTTTTCATTGCCAGACCCCCAACAAGCGCAGCACCGCTCCCAGGATTAGCCCCACAGTGATCACAATGCGCAGCAGGTCTTGTGCCCGCAGGGCTGCAGCTGCAGAGGGATTAACCTCTAAGCTCGCGCCGCTATCAAAAAAATCCTCTCCTAAGCTGAGCTGAGCCGAGCTAGCCAGCAGCACCGCCTGAGCGGATAGGTCTGAAGTTAGCACAATCACAGGGTTTCCTTTACGCTCAACTAAATCAACAGCCAACACACTTTCCGGTCGGTGGGGACCGTAAAGAATTACGCCAGCATTAGCGCGTGAAGCCGCTTGGGGCAGCAAGCCTGCCAAGTAAGCATATGGGGAAAGCCCTGCCAGCAAGGCGTAATCAGGTTTGAAAAGTTCTGGCGTAACTGCCCCCTGATAGGTGCCGCGCACAACGCTTTGGCTGAGGCAAGCTAAGGTTCCACCCCCGCTGGCGGCACGCACAGGTTGATCGGTAAAAATGGAGCGCCGAGTCAGCGCCGCGAGCACGGGCAGGCTCGCCATCGCTGTGGTGCTGTCGGCAACATCCAAACCTAAGCCAATTGTCAAGCGTTTGCCTTGTTCGGCAGCTGCCTGGCTTAATATTTCAGTACTACGCACTGCTGATGTGTGACGCAGCCCGGAGTAAGGGTGCTTGCGGTGCACCAGAAGGTTCATGCCCAGCGCCACGAGTGCCAGCACGCACAAGCCAAACGCTAGCAGATCATTGAGGCTCAAAGCTGGCATGAAATTATGCCTCTAGGCTTTCTGAAGATTTTGTGTGCAATATTCCTCCAGCAGTTGGCGTAAATAAAGGAGGCAGACTGAACACAGCCAACAGAGATTCGGGCTGTTCAGCCAATCGTTGAACTAACAGGACGTAGCGTCTCAGTTCAACTTTCATGCACTAAGTATAGCATAATAGACCTTTTTTTCGCCGCAGAATAATCGCTTCAGCGTTTATAAGCGAAAAGTACACAAAAGGCTTTTGATGCCTTCTGTGTACTCATCTCAACAGGGTATCGTTGATTAGGATTTCAGAGATTAACTCTTTAGAGGTGAACCGCATGCCCTTTGGCAGCTTCTGCAGCTTCCATAAGGACCTCACTAAGCGTTGGGTGTGCGTGAATATTCTGGGCGATGGCTTCCACCGTCAGCCCGTTAGCTTGGGCTAAAGTTAGCTCAGGCAGCAGCTCGGAGACGTCCGGCCCAACCAAAGATGCGCCCAATAATTGGTTGTTGTGCTCATTAATGACTAATTTGATGTAACCGGCAGTCTCGCCATAGCCCAAGGCTTTACCGTTCNNTTTTCGGTATATCCAAAAGAAGCTACCTGGGGCTGCGTATACGTTGCGCGTGGGATCATCCGGTAATCTAACTTGCGTGCAGGCAGCCCGGCGATCACCTCCGCACAGATAATGCCCATGGTTGAGGCTGTGTGCGCCAGGAGCAGCTTGCCAGTCACATCCCCAATCGCCCAAATGCCAGGAATGTTGGTAGCCATGCTGTCGTCAATCTGCACAAAACCGCGCTGGTCAACCGCTACACCCACGTTTTCCAGCCCGATATTGCTTGAATTGGGTTTGAACCCAACAGCTACGAGCACAGTTTCAGCAGTGATTTTTTCTTCACCCTTTTCTCCAGCAATCTGCACTTCCACGCCGTTTTCGGTCTTTTGCACAGATTGCACTTTGGTGCCCGCGTGGATCTTCACGCCGCGTTT
>DICP01000051.1:0-675 GCA_002417685.1 Candidatus Mesolinea sp. UBA5823 | reverse complement strand
TCATAATCCAAAATCTTTTCGCCATCCGGCTCCATACCTGGGATTATTGTGGGGTGTGCGCCGGTAGCTAAAACAATATTCCGTGTGGAGAGGGTTTGTGTCCCTCCATCAGCCGCCCTGACCAGCACTTCCCCAGGGTTAGCAACCTCGCCATGCCCCTCAATAACAGCGATATTGTTCTTTTTCATGAGAAAACTCACACCCTTCGTCAGGCGCTCAGAGACCTGCCGGCTGCGTTTGTAGGCTGCGTTATAGTCAAAGGTCACATTCTCAGCATGAATGCCAAACTCCGCTGCTTGCGTACGCATCAAATAGACCAACTCGGCATTGCGCAGGAGTGCTTTCGAGGGAATGCAGCCGATATTGAGGCAGACTCCCCCTAAGGCTTTTCGTTCCACGATAGCAACCCGCAAACCAAGCTGTGCCGCCCGTATTGCGCTGACGTAGCCGCCAGGCCCGCTGCCAATCACCACAACATCAAAGTTATCCATAAATTGCTCCTTATTTTCATTTACGTTAGGCTTAAGTAAATCACAATTCCTGTGAATATCAAATTTAATCCTTATTCTTGGGTAATTTTATCAAATCATACCTATGCGCATCAGTGATAGTTAGAGGGTGTTGAAAATGTCCAGAACATAAAAAAATGAACAACTTTATATTCAAGAAGATCAC
>DICP01000085.1 GCA_002417685.1 Candidatus Mesolinea sp. UBA5823 | reverse complement strand
AATGTTACCGAGGTGAACGGTGAGCGAAACAGACCCAATGAATATCGATGAACGCAGGAAGTATCTTCAACGGATGTGGGAACGTTATCATTATGCGAGTAAAGCCGACAAAACGATGTTGTTAGATGAAATGGAAGCAGTGACTGGCATGCATCGCAAGTCAATCATTCGGCTAATGAAAGGACGCAGGGGCCGCAAGAAGCGAGAAAGAGAGCGGGGAAAGGCATATGGGAGCGAAGTCGAAGATGCGCTTCGGGTGATAGCCCGCAGCCTGGATTATCCCTGTGCAGAGCGACTGCAACCTAATTTAGTTTTCATGGCACAACAACTCTGTGCGCATGGGGAATTAAAGGTTACATCTGTCACATTAGAGGCATTAGGCCGTATCAGCGTTTCCACGGTCAAACGTATGTTAGGGCGTATCGGCCATAAAGCTGAGAAATTAGCTTTTCACCAGCCCAGAAGACCGCGAGGAAATAGCTTGCGCCATGCCTATCCCATGAGCCGCATTGCTTGGGATATTGCTGAAGCTGGGCATTTAGAAGTCGATTTGGTGCATCATTGTGGAGCCAGTGTTCGTGGGGAGTATATCTATACCTTGCAATGGGTAGATGTCGCCAGTGGATGGTGTGAAATCTTTCCGATCTTTGGACGCGGATTTCTGGTGATGCAGGATGCTTTTGCCTATTTACTTCAGCGCCTTCCCTTCCCCGTGAACGAGTTTCATCCTGATAACGGCGATGAGTTCTTTAATAAGTTCCTGTTGCGTTACTTTCAGGAGAAATTGCCTGACGTGTATCTTTCTCGCAGCCGTCCCTATCAAAAGAACGACAATCGCTATGTGGAGGAAAACAACCACAGCTTGATCCGCTCCTATATCGGGCATCAGCGCTTAGACACTTTGCCTCAGTTAGCCACCTTACGTGTGCTCCACCAGAAATTATGGCTGTATCACAACCTCTTTCAACCCGTGATGAAGCTGAAAAGCAAAGAATATGTTGAGCCTCATCAATATCGGCGGAAATTTGACACAGCACAAACACCTTTTGATCGCTTAGTCCAAATGAAGTGCTTAGATGAGGTTACCCAAACTAAATTAGAAAACCTACGCCAATCCATCGACCCCTTGGCTTTGAGAGATGAGATCGAACAGTTGATCATGGAACTGTCAGTATTGCCCTGCGCTGAGCCAGGCGCAAAGATTAATGTTTACGATACCTTGATCATGAAGGAGGAGGCTACTGCGCTTCAGTAACATTATACCCTTCGGGTATTATCAAATGAACCAACATTCACTTTTCGGTAACATTATCTTTTGACTTGACAGGGACTGCGTGTTAGTTCAGTTACTGTTTCAAAAGTTCATAGACGAGAGATGTATGCAAAAAAATGAGAGTTCCTTGATAATAGGATTTGTTACACCAAAAACGAAAGGAACTCTCAAATGACAGTCGAAACCGTCCCAATTATTATACCGAAAAATGCCCCCTCCACGCTCTCGACTACCAGGCACCTGCCCAGGTTTATGCTGTTAAAGATCAGGTGATGCTATACTCAACCTTAAGAAAGGAGTCCACCTTACAGGAACCTCTTTTAGTGTCTAAATAATCTTTACCACCCCACTGGCCATGCCTGATAGTCAGACATTGCAAATTTGTGATGCAATGCGAAATTTCGGAAAAATGATAAGTGATATGGTATAATTGAAATTCAGTAGTTTTATTTAAATCTCAATTTTTCACAGAAAATCAACCTTAGGAGGCTTTATGTCTAATAAAAAATGGGTATACCTGTTCAATGAAATTGATCAGGCTGAAGCTTACGCAGGCAGTTGGGATGGCGTGCGTGGATTATTGGGAGGTAAGGGCGCCGGCTTGGCAGAAATGACGCGCATCGGCATTCCGGTACCTCCATTTTTTACAATTACTACCGAAGCTTGCAATGCTTTTCAGGAGACAAACGAGTTCCCAGAAGGAATGTGGGATCAAGTTTTGGCTGCAATGAAAGTTATCGAAGATGCAACTGGCAAGGTCTTTGGTGATCCTAAAAATCCGTTGTTGGTTTCTTGCCGTTCCGGCGCTAAGTTTTCAATGCCGGGCATGATGGATACCGTTTTGAACATTGGCTTGAACGACGAAACGGCAAAGGGCATGGTAGAGCTAACCGGGAATCCGCGCTTTGTGGCAGATGCTT
Organism: Candidatus Mesolinea sp. UBA5823; assembly: GCA_002417685.1. GTDB lineage: Bacteria > Chloroflexota > Anaerolineae > Anaerolineales > Anaerolineaceae > Mesolinea. Next base: position 2,502 of record DICP01000085.1, on the reverse strand, counting down.
ACCGCCGCTTGGTGCAGATGTTTGGCAGCGTTGTGCTTGGTGTTGAAGATGAAGCTTTTGAAGAGGTGCTCGACGAATTCAAAGCGAAAAAAGGTGTCAAGCTTGATACCGAACTCACTGCGGAAGATTTAGCTAAGCTGACCGAGGAATTTAAAGCTGTAGTTAAGCGCGAAACTGGAATGGATTTCCCCCAAGATCCATACAAACAACTGGAATATGCAATTAGGGCAGTGTTTAATTCCTGGAATTCCAAACGTGCCATTGATTACCGCCGCCGTGAACATATTCCCGACACGCTTGGTACAGCTGTGAATATTGTTACGATGGTTTTCGGTAATATGGGTGACGATTCTGGTACCGGCGTTGCCTTTACACGTGACCCTCAGACCGGCGAGAAGGTTATGTTTGGCGAGTATTTATTGAATGCACAGGGCGAAGATGTGGTCGCAGGTATTCGCAACACAACCAAGATCGAAAACTTGAAAAACGACATTCCAGAAGCCTATGAAACTTTTATGGAAATTGCGCAGAAGCTTGAAAAGCACTTCCGCGATATGCAGGACGTAGAATTCACAATTGAGCGCGGTAAGCTTTGGATGTTGCAAACCCGCACCGGCAAACGTTCGGCAAAAGCAGCTATTAAGATTGCCTATGATATGGTCAATGAAGGCATGATTACCAAAGAAGAAGCTATCATGCGTGTGACGCCCGAACAGGTAGATATGATGCTGCATCCGCAATTCTCACAAGAAGCAAAAGACAAAGCAGTACGGGAAAAACGTTTCTTTGCAAAGGGAGTGAACGCTTCACCGGGCGCGGCAGTTGGTCAGGTTTACTTTGACGCAGACTTAGCTGAAAAAATGCATAAAGAAGAAGGCAAAGATGTCATCATGGTACGGCCTTTCACCAAGCCGGATGATGTGCACGGTATGTTAGCTGCCCAAGGCATCCTCACCAGTGAAGGTGGCGCTACTTCTCACGCAGCAGTGGTGGCACGCCAGTTTGGCGTCCCGTGTATTGTGGGTGCTTCGATGATCCAAATTGACATGAACAATCGGGTGATGACCTCAAACGGTATAACCGTCAAAGAAGGCGAATGGATCTCTTTAGATGGCGCCACGGGTGAGGTCTTCATTGGCAAGCTCGAACTGACCACACCGGACGTTTCCCAACAGAAAGAACTGATGGCATTGCTTAGCTGGGCAGATGAGCTCTCCCGCTTGCAGGTTTGGGCGAATGCGGATTATCCCCGCGATGCCCGCCGAGCGCGCGAATATGGCGCCAAAGGTATTGGACTCTGCCGCACTGAGCACATGTTCTTCGAAACCTCTCGACTGCCGCATGTGCAGGAGATGATTATGAATGCAGAACCCACACAGGTGAAGCTGGACATCCTCGAAGGGCTGCGCAATGCACTTAAGGTTGGCCGCTTGGAAGGCCGCGTGCTCAAAGAGGACGAAAAAGTTGCCTTGGAAGATCGAATCAAAGCAGCTGAAAAAGAATTGGCAGAAGATCCTGGCGCGCAAGCTTATTTTAATGCTTTGGAATTTATCTTGCCGCTGCAACGGGATGATTTCTATGGCTTATTCGAAGCTATGAATGGCTACCCCGTAATCATTCGCTTGATCGACCCGCCATTGCACGAATTTCTGCCTTCGCTCGAGACGCTACTCACCGAAGTCGCCACGATGCGAGCCAAAGGTGAGACCAAAGGCTTAGCCGAGAAAGAAAAGATGCTTGAAGTGGTGGAACGCTTGCACGAGAGCAACCCCATGATGGGTTTGCGTGGCATCCGCTTAGGCATTGTTTACCCGGATATCATGAAGATGCAAGTGCGCGCGATCTTTGAGGCGGCTTGCGACGCAATCAAAAATGGCATTGTGGCTAAACCCGAGGTAATGATCCCGCTAACTGGTCACATCAATGAGCTTAAGGCTGTTCAGCCTATTCTCGAGGGCGTTGCTAAACAGGTGATGCAGGAAAAGGGTGTAGAGGTATCGTATAAATTCGGTACGATGATTGAAATCCCAAGGGCTGCTGTGACCGCAGGTGAAATCGCCTCAATGGCGCAATTCTTCTCCTTCGGAACAAACGACCTCACTCAGATGACTTACGGTTATAGCCGGGACGACGCTGAGCGCAGTTTCTTGGTGCGCTACATCGAGAAAGGCATCCTGCCCCGCAATCCATTCCAGCAATTGGACCGTGAGGGTGTGGGAAAACTGATGCAGCAAGCTATCATTGATGGCCGTGCGGTTCGACCAGACTTGGAAGTTGGAATTTGCGGAGAACATGGTGGTGACCCAAGCTCGATCGAGTGGTGCCATATTATTGGCAATAACTACGTAAGCTGTTCGCCTTTCCGTGTCCCGATGGCTCGGCTGGCTGCTGCTCAAGCCGCGATTAAGAATCGCTAAAGCATCTAAAACTAATCAAACAGGCGGCCTCCGATCTTAAGGCCGCCTGTTTCTTTATCTGATATGAGGGTGTTGAAAAACATTG
>DICP01000016.1:4644-13155 GCA_002417685.1 Candidatus Mesolinea sp. UBA5823 | reverse complement strand
TTGATACTTGAATCTAGACATTTCTATTTTGCTACTTTAGGATATTATCACTTTGCCTTTGTACTTTAAAATTGCCCTTGCGCATTAAAGAAGTTTTGGGTAAAATTGAAAAGTTAAAGAATTAAATAGGAGCGCAAGATGACCCCATTACCAAAGAGAAAATCCACTTCCGGACGGCGTGACCGCCGGCGTGCACATGATGCCCTGAAGGCGCGCAATAGCGTAAATTGCCCAAATTGTGGCGAACCACGCTTACCGCATCACGTTTGCCCCAACTGTGGTTACTACCAAGGTAGAGAAGTTTTGATTATCTCCAAAGAGTAACTACCATCCTTTTATCACGTAGAAAAAATCCATGCAGTTTGCATGGATTTTTTATTTTTCTCGTTTGAGTTGATAAGGCGCAAAAAGGCTTACCAGTTCTTTAGGTATATAACCGCTCATGCGGATGCCATCAGCCGTGGACTCAGTGCGTTGTACTTTTCCCCTCTCGTGGAAAAGCGAGCGCAATTGCCCTTGTTCGAAGGGCAGCATCACCGTGATCTGGGTATATTGACTAATCAACTCACGCTCGATGGCTGCTAAAAGGGCTTCAAATCCCTCACCGGTTTTGGCGCTGATGAAAATTGCTTGTGGATCGGCATTATGGCGCATTTCCTCCCTTGCAGGTTCATCTAAAAGATCAATTTTATTGAACACTGTTAAGATCGGAACATCCCCAGCGCCAATTTCATCTAGCGTTCCCAAAACAGTACGCTGCTGTTCTATGGCATTTTCGTGCGAAGCATCAACGATGTGCACAAGCAGATCGGCTTCGGTAATTTCTTCCAGTGTTGCCCGAAAAGCAGCAATTAATTGGGTGGGCAGTTTCTGAATAAACCCAACAGTGTCTGTCAGTAAAACGGCTTGTCCGCTGGGTAATTCAAGCTGCCGAGTTGTGGGGTCTAACGTAGCAAAAAGCTGATCCGCCACGTAGATCCCAGCATGTGTTAGGCTGTTCATCAGGGTGGATTTACCGGCATTGGTATATCCAACCAGCGCCACAACTGGAATGTTTGTCTTGCGCCGATGCGCCCGATGTTGAGAGCGCTGTTCTTGCACTTTTTTTAGCTCATCTTTGATGCGCGAAATGCGTTTTTTAATTTCCCGCCGATCCAACTCTAACTGCTTTTCTCCTGGACCGCGCAAGCCAACCCCTCCAACCCCGCCAGCTCTTCCGCCACCACCACCAGCCTGGCGTTCCAAGTGGATCCAGGCATGCGTTAAGCGCGGCAGTCGGTATTCTAACTGAGCTAGCTCCACTTGCAGCATCCCCTCATAAGTGCGTGCATGTTGGGCAAAAATATCTAAAATCAGCGCGGTACGGTCAATTATCTTGATAGATTCGCCGATTATCCCCTCCAACTCCCTTTGGTGGCGAGGAGAGAGCTCATCATCAAAAATTACCATATTCACGCCCAACTCGTTCGCCAGCAGTTTGAGCTCTTCCACCTTTCCGCTGCCAATAAAAGTACGCGGGTTTATCGTCTCTAATTGCTGAGTGAGCGTGCCGACCACCTCCACGCCAGCGGTTTCTGCCAAGAGTTCTAACTCTGCTAAGGAGTCTTCTAAGCTTAAAGATTGCCCATTTGGTGGACCGACCTGAGCACCAACTAAGATCCCGGTTTCTTTTTCTAAAACGTTTGAATAGCTTTCCTTCAAATATCAAACCTCTCTTAATGGCTTTCAACCCAAGCGACAAGCCGGCGCATCGCCTCTTTTATCTGCTCGGTGGGGGTAATAATCGAAATTCTAAAGTAATCCTCCCCTTGGGGACCGTAGATTTCGCCAGGGGTAAGGCTGACGCCAGCTTCATGCAGAACATCAGAACAAAACTGGGCTGTATCATGATATTTTTCGGGCAAACGCACCCATAAATAAAGCGCACCTTTTGGCTTTTCCACTTCGAAGCCCGCTTCAATGAGTCCAGCAAAAACCACATCCCGGCGTTCCTGATAAATCTGGTTGCGCTCCACTAGCCAGGACTGATCGCCTGTCAGTGCTGCGGTACCAGCATCCATTATGGGAGCAAAGATGGAAGAATCCATTTGGCTTTTATACGTTGCTAAGTACCTCACGACATCGGTATTCCCTACCGCCATACCAATCCGCCAGCCAGCCATATTATAGGTCTTGGAGAGCGAATTGAATTCGACGGCTACTTCTTTTGCGCCTGGCACTTCCAAGATTGAGTGTGCTACGTAACCATCAAAAGTTAAATCGGTATATGGAGCGTCATGCACGATGATAATCTCATGGCGCATTGCAAAGTCCACCGCTTTTTGGAAAAAGTCCAGATCTGCCACAGCGCCCGTAGGGTTATTGGGGTAATTAAGCCACATCAGCTTAGCCTGCTGAGCAACTTCCGCTGGAATAGCATCAAAATCTGGCAAGAAGGCATTCTCCTTGCGTAGAGGCATAAAATGTACGCGTGCGCTCGCCAATTCTGCGCCTGCCATATACACTGGGTAATAAGGATCGGGCATGAGGACCAAGTCACCAGGATCAAGCAAAGTGTGGTGAATGTTGAAAATGCCTTCCTTCGAACCGATCAAGGCTAAAGCTTCGTTTTTCGGGTCAATGTCAACGCCAAAGCGGTTTTTGTAATAGCTGCTAACTGCGCGAAGAAATTCCGCTGAGCCCCCCAACGGGGAATAGCCATGTTTTTTGGGGTTACGCGCAGATTCTACGAGCTGGTCAATGATAAATTGTGCCGGAGGCAAATCGGGTGAGCCCATATCCAAGCGGATAATATCTTTGCCCTGTGCTTTCAGCTCGGCTATAGTCTTATTTAAAGTGGAAAAATAATAAGGTTTAATCTGTTCGACAGTTTTTGCAGGCTGAATTTTCATACTGCGTTCGTTGCTCTCCTTTTTTATTTGTATATTTTGCAGTAAATCAATATCTTCTATAGTTTATCACTCTGTAGCATTTTTCGTGAGATATCCTTCAATTTGATTTACACCGACCATACGGAAACAAGCCCAAATTCGATGGCACATATCTTGCAACTATGAGAGCTGACAGCTATACTAGAAGAGGAGGTCTCCTGTGCTTCAGACCCATTATCAACAACCCATCGCTACGCCTTCAGCTCACCTGGCAACCACGATGTCGCTGCTAAGCTTGACGGCGGATGAACTCCTGGAAAAGGTCGAGTCCGAACTCTCCTCTAACCCGGCATTGGAGCTTGTGGAAGAGCGCCGCTGCCCTAATTGCAAGCGTTTGCTCCCACCCAGCGGACCTTGCCCAATCTGCAGTCAACCGACAGACTACCAATCTGACCAACCGATTGTTTTTGTTTCTGCGCCAGAAGATTTTTACACAGGCGGCAGCCTTGAGGATGAAGACAGACCCGATGAGCCTTACGTCCCCATGACCTTAGACCTGCCAACTTACGTGCTCAAACAAGTTTCTGCGGAGCTGTGCCCTGAAGAACGCCCGATCGCTGCTTATATCCTGAGCCACTTGGATGAAGACGGCTTTTTGACCACTACCCCTTTGGAAATCGCACGCTATTATCACAAACTCCCCAGTCAAATCACGCCAATCATCGAACGCCTCAAGCACTGCGATCCAATCGGTGTATGTTCAGCTGACCCACGAGAGGCTATGCTCACCCAGTTAGAAGTTCTTGCCGAAACTCACAGCGTCCCGAAGTATACCCGTGAGATTGTCAGCCGTTACCTGCCTCAGCTCAGCCAGCGTCATTATGCAGAGATTGCTCACAACTTGGGCATCGCTTCATCCCAGGTGGAGCAAATTGCAGAATTTATCAGCGAAAACCTTAACCCTTTCCCAGCACGGGCTCAGTGGGGAGATATTCACAAACCTACCAATGGAAACCCTGAGGTATACCACCGACCAGATATCCTGATCTACTTCCTCAACGACAACCCAGAAAACCCGCTGGTGGTGGAAATCATTCATCCCATCCGTGGCACCCTGCGAGTCAATCCTCTCTTCAAAGCCTCGTTAAAACAAGTAGAGGATGAAAAACAAACCGAGTGGAAAGAAGATTTAGAAAAAGCCTCTCTGCTGGTAAAATGCATCCAGCAGCGCTCGAACGCTTTGCGCCTGATGCTTGAAAAATTGGTAATGTTGCAAAAAGATTACATCGTTTCTGGCGAAAAAGAAATGCAGCCCCTCACCCGCGCTGAAATTGCCAAAGAACTCAACGTACACGAGTCCACCATCTCCAGGGCAGTATCCGGAAAAACCGTGCAATTACCGAATAAACGCATAGTGCCCTTGGCGATCTTCTTTGATCGCAGCTTATCTCAGCGTACAATTATCAAAGAAATAATCGAAGCCGAAAAACACCCCATGAGCGATTCCGAGATACAAGAGAGGCTAAAAAAACAGGGCATTCACATTGCCCGCCGCACTGTAGCAAAATACCGCTCGATGGAAGGTATATTGCCGGCACATCTGCGCCAAAATAACCACCGAACCGTCACAGGATAGTCCCTTGGCAGGCTCATCTTCGCCCAAACTCCCTTTTGAGCCCCTCTCTGACCATTTACCGAGCTTGGATTACGCTTTGATCCTTGCGTTGATTCCCGCAGCTGCGCTGCTTTATAACCGCAGCGAGGACTTGCTCCTGGCTGCAAACCAGCAATTTGAAGCATTCACAGGCTACCGCTCGGCAGAATTACAAGGAGTTTCAATAGCGAAACTCCTTTCCAAAAAGTTAGATACAAATCCAACAGGTATTGAAAGCCGAAAAGTGCAGCTTAAGACCGCCTCAGGGGATTCGCTGCCAGTAAACCTAAACATCAAATCCCTCAGCCAAACCAATCAAATCGTAGCGCTCATTTTCAATATGGAGCCGTCAAGCGCTGCTCTTCAGCAAGAAAATTACTTGCGTGACTTTTTTTCGCAGTTGACTTCCATCACCGAGCAAGATTCACGATCCAAAGCGCTCGCCCAGGCAGCCGAAGTCTTAAGAGAGCAACTTCACCCCCAGGCAATAGCCGCGTATGTATTCGAGAGCAAAAAAAATCAACTCTTGCGTATGGATTTAGACCTGGATCTATCAGGCAGCCCCTTCCCTCAGGAATTGAGCTTAAAGGACCTTGCTAACCCTGCGGGTATATCTACCTGGCAAGCTGGACAAGCAGCCATCACCAGCTTGCAAGAAATAGCTTTAGTCCAAGGCAGCCAATACCTGCTTACCCTTCCGCTTCTCTATAATCAAACTTTACAAGGGTGTCTCATCGCCTCTGGAAATGGAGCCTTAGCCGAGGAAACTTCGCTGGAGCTTGAATTCTTAGCAAAGCTCACTGCCAGCACGCTTCACCATTTAGCTTGGATGGAAAATGCCCAAAAGACGCTTCAAAACGTGCGTCAGTTATTGCAAATCGAGCATGCGCTTATTGACAGCTTAGAAGAAGGCGTTATTCTGCTCACGCCCGAGCTGCTGATTGCCGAAATGAGCCCAGCTGCAGAGAGCATGTTAGGTTACGCCACAAGTGAGGCTTTCCGCCAAAAAGCCGAAATGATTCTAATTGGTAACCAATCACTTGCCGGGATGTTTGCCTCAGCTCAACAAGGCATCAGTACTCAAATCGGGCAGGATTTTCACCTCAGCACGCGCACAGGCAGGTCTTTTCAGGCTGAAATCCAATGCATTCCTGTGCTTTCTGAAGAAAAAGTTGTTAGCATCATCCTAATATTGCGCGATCGCAGCCAGAGCGAACAAATTCGCGTAAAGAATCAAGAGCTGGAACAGCGTGCCTGGCTTGGCGAACTTTCAGCTGTGTTTGCCCACGAAGTCAAAAATCCAATCAACAGCATTATGACCGGCCTACAATACATGGGCATGACCATGAAGCCAGGTGACCCGCACCAAGAGCTTATCAGCCGCCTGCAAACCGACTGCATGCGCCTCACCCACCTGATGGACTCGACCCTTGTGTTTTCCAAGCCGGTGGACTATCGCTTGGTACCCGTAGATTTGAGCGCCATGATTCCGCAACTTCTGGAAAAAGTCGCCCCGCGGATGACTAATCTCAAAATCAAGTATAATTTTGACGCTCACCCAGACCATCCCATGGTAAAAGCGGACTTTCGCGCCTTGGAGCGAGTATTCGAAAACCTAATCAATAACGCCATTCAAGCCATGGAAAAATCCGGCGGCACATTAAATATCAAAGTAACCGAAGCTGATCCACACCTTATTCCAGCGCAATACGATGTAATTGTCGCGGATTCTGGTCCTGGGATTCCTGATGACCTGCGGGAGCATATTTTTGAACCTTTCGTTACCACCAAGAGCACAGGTACAGGTTTGGGCTTGGCAATATCAAAAAGGATTATGACCGCACACAAAGGCAATCTTTACGTAGAAAGCTTTCCAGGAGGCACCATGTTCCATGTGCTCATCCCAAAAGCTGATTAAGGAGTTATGTCTGCAACAGTTTTAGTCGTTGATGATGAAGAAACCGCCCGCTTGGTCGTCTCTGATTTCCTGCGGAATCGAGGCTATGAAGTCTTGGAAGCGGGTACCATGGCAGAGGCGCGCAAGTATATCGCTCAGGGCGTCACTGATATCATCATTTTGGATGTACGCTTACCCGATGGATACGGCCCTAACTTGTTGAACGAAACTGCGTTACTGCCCATGCGCCCTCAAGTCATTATTATCACTGCACATGGTGAGATTAGCATGGCAGTGGAAGCGATGAAAAACGGCGCTCAAGATTTCATCGAGAAGCCGTTGGACTTGCTTGAACTCGAAAAATCGGTTAAACGCGCTGAAGAAGTCGTCTCGATGCGCCGGGAGCTCAACCATTTGCACACCTCTAACGAGGGGCTCGACGAATTCATCATTGGCAGCTCGCCGGCGATGCAATCTGTGGTCAGTTTAGCACGGCGCGCTTCAGATGCTTGCGTTTCCGTATTGATTACCGGCCCAACCGGCAGCGGCAAGGAAGTTTTAGCCAACTATATTCATAAAACCGGACCGCGGGCAAACAAACCTTTCATCGACGTCAACTGCCCTGCAATCCCCGCTACCATGTTCGAGACGGAGCTATTCGGGCACGAAGCTGGCTCCTTCACCAACGCTACCCACCGCAAGCTTGGCTTGATGGAAGTCGCAGATGGCGGGGTCTTGTTTTTGGATGAAATTGCTTCAATGCCATTGGAACTACAAGCTAAATTACTGCGTGCCATCGAAGAACGTTCTTTTCGGCGGCTGGGTGGGACGAACCTTATCAAGGTGGATGTACAGATTATCGCTGCCTCCAACCGAAACCTCAAAGAAATGATGGCTAACAACACCTTCCGGGAAGATCTGTACTACCGCCTGAAGGTTGTAGACCTGGATTTGCCCCCGCTCGCGCAACGGACGGAAGATATCCCTGAGCTGGTTGGATTGTTCTTGCGAAAATATAACCTCAATATGGGCAGCAATATCACCGATGTAACCGAACGCGCTATGAATGCCCTCATGGCTTATGATTGGCCCGGTAATATCCGCGAACTGCGTCACGTCATTGAACGCGCTGTCCTCTTATGTGATGACGCTGCGATAGACCTTAATCACCTTCCTCCTGAAATTGTGAATAGCACTGCCGCCAAGCGTTGAGATTAGCCCGCCTGGCACATAATTTGCATCTATGCCTCTAATAGCGTTTTTATGAGGAGGCTTTCATGCTACCAGATAAAGTAATTTTATATGTAGGTTATGCGCTCTCGGTTTTTGGCGTTATTTGCTTATTATTGAGTATCATCATCCTGGCACGCCAGGCAATCAATAAGAATGTCGAAACCATCGCCAAACAAACTACCAAATTGGCAGAAAAAGGGATAACTGACGGTGCCAGCGGTCTGGTAGGGAACGCTTCCCTGCTGATTAACTCACTCAATGAGCTTTCCCGCTCCACCACTGGGATTGGGATTTTCTTTGTCTTCCTAAGCTTGGTCTTGTTGGCAGCAGCTTATTACTTCCTCAAGCCCTTTATTGGCTTGCCCTAAACAAGCTCACATCCAGATCCAAAGGAAAGGAGGCGGTAATGAGCGCTGAAAGCTTTTTACGCGAAGTGATGGATCGCTTCGGCTCCGCACAGGGCAGAGCGATTATTAGCGCATTTCGCAATGAACGCCTGGTTTGGAAAGAAATCGAGCAAGGCAGCCGCATTAACGGGTTTTTGCAATTTGCTCAGTCTGACCCAGCTCTCTGGCAGCCAGGTATCTTAGCTGCTTTTGTGGTTGATTCAGATCTGCCGCATCAAAACTTGCGAGATTCAATGGTTGAAATTCCGCAGGCTATCAAAGACAAAGCTAACAAAACGCTCGAAACTATCCGCCTGACTGGTTTGGAACCCAGCTCATTGGAAGAAGCCGGCTTGATGGCGCTTAGTTTGCGCCAATTCTACCTTGCCAAGCAGAGCTGGGCAGGGGCAGCGGAATTCCTCGCCACACCACGCAATAACCTCAACTTATGGCAGGCAGCCTTTGCCTGCG
>DICP01000016.1:0-4625 GCA_002417685.1 Candidatus Mesolinea sp. UBA5823 | reverse complement strand
CTCATTGTGCATGCAGTCGAATGCACCCCTGCAGATGCTGATACGCGTTTTCAACATTTAGCCGATGCCTTCGAACATGCCAGCTTAGGCTTCCAACGCGTCTGCCTGCAAATTTTGGAAAAATACGAAAACAAGCGTTTCATCGAGCGCTTAGCTGCTAACTTCTTAGCTGCAAACGAGCAAATCGAAGAGGAAGCCGCTTTAGCCCCAAAATCAGCAATTTCGGCACCGTACGAAACGGTTCAAGAATTGCAGAAAATTGCCTTTTTAAACCGAGCTGCAGGGCAAAAGGAGGCTGCGCTGGAGGCAATCCAAAAAGCCTTTGAAGCGTTGAATGCCAACCAAGCTCAACTAATGTGCGAGTTAGCCATTGAATTGGAAAAGACCGATCCAGAAGAAGCGCGTAAGACTTGGGAAGAAGTGCTGCGCTTAGCCCCAAACGAGCCTGCCTACAAAGAAGCGTATGCAGAATTTTTACTCTTGCACGAAGATGAGGATCACGCACTCGATTTACTCAATCAGCTGCCAGACTCCCCCAGCAAGACTCTTTTGTGCTTACGCTATCCGCACTTGCGCGGAAGACTTAACCTGAATGGCGATTCCTTGAAGGAAATTAGCGCTGCCCCTATCAACTCAATCAAAGAAACCTCTCGTCTCGTCCAGCAAGGGGACTATCTGCGCGCCGCGCAATTCGCCTTCGAAAATAAACAATATACTTTGGCAGAAGACCTAATTACCAAAGCCTTAGAGGAAGATCCAAACGATGTCGATACACTCCGATTAGCCGGCGAAATTTATCGACACACCGCCGATATCGATGCAGCGATACAATCCTCCGTTCTTGTGTCTCTCTATGAACCTGAGGACCGGAACAATCAGATTGCGCTCGCGAATCTTTTTTTGCAAACCCAGCAGCCAGAAAAAGCCTACGAGATTTACCACAAAATCATATCCTCAGATCCTGAGCCACAGCGTGCCAACTTATTAACTTACGCAGATGTCGCGATTAAAGCCGGCAAGCCTGAGGTTGCTATTCCTATCTGCGAAAACTTTCTCGCTCGTGACATTTTGGATGGGGAAGCTTTAGTTACCTTATGTAATGCCTACATTCAAATAGGCGAAGAGGAAACTGCTATTAAACTTCTCGAGCAAACCTCAGCAATTGCACCTGAAAAGCCCGATAGCTGGTTAGCTTTAGCCCGCATTTGGACGAAACTGAGTCAGACCGATAAGGCAATGGAATCATTGCGCAAAGCCAAAGAGGCTTTGCCTCCGCATCGCGAAATATTGACGGAATTAGGCAAACTCTACTTAGAAAACGATAAGCCTACCGAAGCAATCGGGGTACTAAAGCAGGCTTACCAGCTTGCCCCGGATGATTCCCAGGTGCGCTTACTGCTGGCAAAAGCCTTTTTAGCGCATGGCTACCTGAACGAAGCTTGGTCCGTACTGCGCCCGCTGGAAAATGATTACACTTCCGACCCAGATTTAGCCCAGACGCTTGGTAAAATCTTGTTCGAAATTGGCGACCTAAGCAGTGCGCAGCCAATGCTGCGTTTCGCCTGGCAAGCCAGCCGTAAGGACGAAGCCCTCAAAGACTACGTCAGATTACTATTAGCCGAGCAAGATTTGAGCTCCCAACCTAAAACAATAGTCCAGAAGGAGCTAAGTGGCTTACAGAGTGCAATATGCGAGCGCGCATCTCGAGAAAGCAACGCATTTGATTTCAAAGTTTTGGCAGCCGATATAGACTTTGCCCAAGGCAAGTTCGAAGCAGCTTACCAGGCTTATCTTGAGCTGCTCAATCAACCTGAAGCTAAAGCGCCGCAAACCTATTATCATGTGCAGCACCAATTAGGTCGCAGCGCCCTTATCTTGAGGGATTACGATACGAGCCTTTCCGCCTTGCAAGAAGCTATGATGGTGAATCCCACCGATTTACGCGTACGGCATACCCTTGCAGAGGCTTATATTGCTGCGGGTTCACGCAGCGAAGGGCTGGCAGCTGCGCGCGTTGCTCTGCAGCTTGCCCCCACCGACTTGGAAAACGTGCTGTGGTATAGCGACTTCTGCACGCGCAACCACAACGAACGTGACGCTATTCAGCTGCTCAAAGATACGCTCTACTTGCTGCCAGACGAACGCGCATTGTACTTAGCTTTAGCGCGCACTCATCTGGCTGCTGGCGAACCAGAAGAAGCCAAACAAACCCTTAGCCGCATGCTTGCCACCGAGGGGATTTCCACCGAAGAGTACGTGAATGTCGCCAATATTTACCTGCACATGAACGATTCAGCTGAGGCTTCTAAGATTATTAAGAAAGCTATCGCGAATAACCCCTCGCCCGATTTTGCAGAAACGCGAGATTTGATCATCTCCATCCTGCGGCTCGGCGATGCAGCTGCAGCAATGCAACTCCTAAGCGAACTCGAAGGTGAATTAGGTGCTCATCCTGCTTACCCACTGCTAAAATCAGATACTTTAGCAGCCAATAAACGGTTCATTCCTGCCCTACAAGAATTGGAAGGTTTGCTGCGGGAAGTGGAATTTGCCAACGAAGTATTACCTTTCGAAGCCTTCACAAGTACGGATCAAGGGCAAGATATCATTGAATACAGTAAAGCCGGGGTTTACTACCGCGCAGCTCAACTGGAGCGCATCACGGGGGATCTGGCAGCAGCACACAAACACACCGCACAGGCTTGCAGCCTGCAACCAGAGAAGCTTAGCTACCTCTTGCTCAAAGCAGAGCTGGATTTTAGCTTGCTCAAATCTGAAAAGCTCGAAACAATCCTAGATTCATTGGGTCAAGCAGAAGACGCCGCCGCCCGCCAAGCCATCACGCATCTGTTAGCAACGCACGCACTTTGGCAGCAGGATGAAGGCAAGATTAGTTTGTTGATGGAGCATTTCCTTAGCCGTGAACCTCAGACACCGGTTTACTTTGCCTGCCGCGGGTTCATGGCCTGGCAGCAAGGACAGCAAGCAGAAGCACAGGCGCATCTTCTCGCCGGCGAACAGCTTCTCAATGACCTAGCCATAAACTCAGCGTTGCAATCCTTCAGCATTCCAATGCATTTTGCTCGGGTATGGCAAGCCTTTGCACTTGCTCTGGCAGCTTGGGAATGCCAAGCTTGGGAGCTCGCCAATAAATGCTTCGGGTATGCGCTCTCAGAAGCCAAGACTAACCCCGTCATTAATCAAGCATTAGCTGATTACCTCGTTGAAAAAGCTCGCGTCAGCGCGAACGCTGAAACTTTGCACATCTTGACGCATAAACCTGCGCCATATTCCCCAGAGAAATTCGATCAAGAGGTGCATGAAGAGCAGATTTCGATTGCCGGGCGCTACCTCTCTGCGGCAGAAATGCTCCCAGCCTTAAAAATTGGACAAGCTGTGTTCACCTCGCACTGGGATGACGAAGATGAGCTGAAAGCTTATATAAAAACCAGCCGCCAAGCTGCACAAGTGCTTTCGGTGCAATTAAGTGATGAGGCAATTGACACAATCTGTGCTGCCTTCCCTGAGGATTTTGAAGTTCAATTCCAGGGTGCATTGCAGATTCTCTACAGAAATCCGGGTCTTTGTGCCGAGAAAGCTTCTGCACTTCTTGCAAAAGCACCCAAGAACCCTTGCCTCTACGCCCTGCAAGCTCTTGCCAACCAAGCTGAACCCGAAATCGCCACAGAAGCCATGGAGAAAGCACTGGAAATCTGGCCGGACGAACCTGATTGGCATGCAATCGCGGCAGCGCTCTACGAGCAGCAAGAGCGCTACGATCAGGCTGCGCAGCATTTAGAAGAGGCAATACGCATCCAACCTAAACAAGCCCATTACTGGCAAATGTTAGGTGATATCAAGGTGCTCGAAAAAGACTATCACGCCGCGCGGGACTACTTTAGCAAGGCGATTGAACTATTCCCGGATAATGCTGAGGCTTTAAGCGCTTTGGCAGTTATCAATCAACAGTTAGGAGAATATCAGGCAGCAATTGCTTGCTTAAAACAGGCGGAGCAACTCGACCCTGAAAATAAGCTTTACGCTCAGCAAATCGCCGAGTGTTACTTAGCCCTAAAAGACTACAGCGCAGCTCTGGAGCAAGCCGAGCGTGCCCTGCAAGCTGACCCTCGCTCCATTTTAGCACTGCTCACCAAGATAAAAGCTCTTATCGGAAAGCGCCAGTTTGATCAGGCTCGAAGCAACCTGCAAGCAGCGCGAAAACTTGTCACAGATACGATTCCTTTCGACCTGCTCGAAATCGAGCTGGAATCGACTGTAAACAAAAAATCTGGTTTAGGCGCCTGCTTGGCTTTAGCCGAAGCTTACCCAGATAATGTCGATGTGCTCAACAATCTCACTTACTACTACTTAGAAGCTGGAATGCAAAACCAAGCGGAAGAGACTCTCTACCGGAGCTTAGCCATCGATCCACACAATGCCTACACTTTGCTTTCGTTAGGGCGTATTGATCGTAAACGCGGCAACCTCGATCAAGCCTTGGCGCATCTCAGCCAAGCCATCGCCATCAATCCCAGCCTGATTGAAGCTTACCTCGAGATGGGGAAAACTTACCAAGACCGCCGTGATGTTGAAAAAGCGCTGGAAACCTACCACCACGCCATCGA
>DICP01000050.1:1551-20971 GCA_002417685.1 Candidatus Mesolinea sp. UBA5823 | reverse complement strand
TAATCATGGAGCCTTTGCGCGGGGGGCAGCTCGCCCAAAACCCACCGCCTGCAGCGGTTGCGCAAGTCTTTGCCCAGTCCTCGCGAAACTGGACCCCGGCAGAATGGGCACTGCAATGGCTGTGGAACCAGCCAGAAGTCTTGCTCGTGCTCTCTGGCATGAGCGCACCCCAACAGGTGGAGGAAAACCTAAACAGCGCCGAACGATCGGGTATGGGCTCACTCACGCCAGCAGACCTGCAAATTATCGAACAGGTGCGCAACGTCTGCCAAGGTTTAGCCCCCATCCCTTGTACGCACTGCGAATACTGTATGCCTTGCCCAAATGACGTCGCCATTCCAGATATATTTGCGCTCTATAACGAAGCCATGATGTATTATGGGACTCCAGAACACTCACGCCATGTTTACCGCAACTTCTTCAACCCCGAAAACAAGGCTGATCAGTGTATCGAGTGCGGCACCTGCGAATCGCTCTGCCCGCAGCATATCGAGATTATTGAATGGCTCAAGACCGCTCACAGTTTCCTGCAGCCCAGCCAGAGCTAAGCAGCCCCAAATCCATTCGCAGGTCTGACCGCGCCTGGATATGGGGTCTAATGGCAGCGTTAGCGGCGCTTGCAACATTCTTTTTCACCCACACCCCGCCTGGCTTCTGGAACAAACTCATGGCGGTAGGCACAGCCGTGTGTCATCAAGACCCCGCCCATTCTTTTTTTGTGTACGGCCGGCAGATGCCACTTTGTGCGCGCTGCACCGGCATGTACCTAGGCGCGCTGCTATCACTCGCTTTTCACTTCCGGAAAGGGAAGCAAGGCAGCCTTCCGCCGCGCAAGATGTTGATCCCCTTAGGGCTGCTCTTTTTAGCCTTTGCCTTAGACGGGCTGAACTCTTTGGCTGCCTCGCTCGGCTTGGGCTGGAACCTATATGAGACTACCAACCTGACCCGCCTAATCACCGGCACTGGCGCGGGGCTTGTTGTTGGAGTGGTGCTCGCCCCCATTTTTAATCAGACTGCCTGGGCAAGCTGGGTAAAAGCATCTGCTTTACCAAATTTCAAAAAGCTCGCCGTGCTGCTGGCTGCTGCAGCGGTGATCATCTTAGTGGTTTACGCCGGCCCGCAAGTTTTGCGTTACCCTGCTGCAATTCTTTCGGTTCTTGGTGTGCTGGCGGTGCTCTGCTTAGCCTATACCACTTTAGCGCTAATCATCCTGAAGCGTGAAAACATAGCTAACTCCTTGCGGGATCTGCTTCTGCCGCTGTTAGTTGGCATGTTAACGGCTTTCCTACAAATCAGCTTTTTCGCTTTCCTACGCATACACTTCCTTTAATATACATTCCTCCAGTGGTTGGGAATCAGATATAATTAATTTAGTTCAGCCAATTGTTACCGAAAGGAAGGCATGGGCACGCTAATTTCAACGATTTTAGAGGCATTTGGTCTTTCGGCTTCGGCCGGTCTGAATGCTTACATCCCGCTGCTGGTAGTCTCACTGCTCGCGAAATTCACCAACCTCATCGAGCTCACTCCACCGTGGGATGCTCTGACCAGCTGGTGGACCATCGGTTTGCTAACTGTACTCTGCCTAATTGAGGCGGTCGCGGACAAAATCCCCGCTGTGGACCACGTCAACGATGCGGTGCAAACATTCATCCGCCCCACTGCCGGCGCGGTTCTTTTTGCTGCCAGCGCCGGCTCAGCCACGAACGTCAACCCCGTCCTCCTGATGATCTGCGGGCTGCTGGTAGCAGGCAGCGTCCATACGGTCAAATCTGTGCTGGTACGGCCGGCTGTGACCGCTGCCACAGCTGGGACAGGTGATCCGGTCGTCAGCTTTGCGGAAGATGTAACCGCCGGTTTTATCTCCGTGCTCTCCGTGGTGCCGCCCATCGTAACGCTGGTCGTCATCATCATTCTTGTGTTTGTCATAGGTTCCTGGATTCGCCGGAGAAAGCGTGCGCGAGCAGCGCTATAATTGAGCTGACCTATTAACTTAACGAAAGGATAAACTTATGAGCACCGAGCCTGTAATAACTCCAACGCAAACTACTTCCCCTTGGTCGGTCGTTAGTCTGATCAGCGGGATTGCCAGCTACATTGCCTTGCCTTTTTTAGGCGCAATTATTGCATTAGTCACCGGTTATGTAGCCAAAGATGAAATCCGAAAAAGCAACGGCACTATCGGCGGTGAAGGCATGGCGACTGCCGGCATTGTCCTCGGTTGGATCAATATTGCCTTGATTTTGATCGCAATCGCCCTAATCGTCATCCTCATTATCGGCATAATCCCAGCCCTGGGTACTTGGAGCGGATTTAGTGGCGGGATGCCTTTTTGGGGCTGGCATTAAACAAATTTAATCCTGCATTTTTCCACAGCCTGCTTTTATAGCAGGCTTTTTTATTTGGATCAGCGTCGATCCTCATTCATTGTTAAATTTTCAACGGCTTTGTTAAATGTTCTTTAACAGGCATTCTTGTATAATGATTTGCGTGAAGTTAGTACTTGACAACTATCTACCATTTTGTTATAAACAGGCTCGTTGTGAAAATATAAAATAAATAAATAATAATATAAGAGGAATATAGTATGAAAAAAGTAGTTTTAGTTGTTTTAGTTGCAGTTCTTGTTGCAGTAGGCTTTGCTTATGCTGCAGCCAATACAGTGCCGGTGACGGGCGCAGGCGATGGTAGTGCTGCTATCAGTGGCTATAATGTCACCAACGTTCAATATATTTTGGATACCACTAACCCCGATAAGATCAATACCGTTAAATTCAGCCTTACTCCATTGAACACATCTGCACCTGACCCAACCACAGTGAGGATTACATTGGAATCTGGTAGTAATGCTACTTGGTTTACATGCACAGCTCAAGGTCAAGTTTGGAGCTGCCCAGTGAACAATGCAGTAACTGTACTGGCTGCAAATCAGCTGCGTGTTGTAGCTGCTCAGTAAGGGATATAAATTAGAAAATCAAACGGTGAGAAATTTTACAATAATTTCTCACCTTTAAAAAGTAAAAGGAAGAACAAAGTCATGAAAAAAATAATTCTTGTTGTTTTAGTCGCGGTTCTTGTTGCAGTAGGCTTTGCTTATGCTGCAGCTAACACTGTGCCAGTTACGGGTGCCGGTGATGGAAGCAATACTATTGCAGGTTATAAAGTAACTGGAGTCCATTACAACTTGGATGCGAATGATCCAAGCATTATAGCCTCCGTGGATTTTATGCTTTCACGCCTGAACTCCCAATCTAATCCTGCAGAAACAGTCAGTATCCAGCTGCTCTCCGGCGGAGATTGGTACGATTGTTCCATTCCTTCAGGGTCGAACAATTGGTTGTGCCCCGTTGGAAATGTGAGCATATTAGCTCCGATTACCTTCCGTGTGGTAGCAGCGCAATAGAATTTTTAGGTTTCGTAGTGGGTGCAAAAATTGTCTAAGCCAACGAAGTCGCTCAATTTAATATTGACTATTCTTGTTATCGTTATAGCTTGGACAGTTTTTGCTCCTCTTGAAGTAGGGGGAAAGGTAAAATACGTCATAATTGATGGGACCAGCATGTTGCCAAAATTTGTTAACGGTGACCTCGTCGTTGTTCGTGAGGCACCTTATTATGAGGTTGGCGATGTGGTTGCTTACAGCTATCCTGGAATAGGAACGGTGATCCATCGTATTGTAGATAAACAAGGGAATAAATTCTTGCTTAAAGGCGATAATAATACTTGGATCGATGGGTATTCCCCAACTGCTGATGAAATTTATGGTAAGTTATGGATTCACATTCCAGGTGCTGGTAAAATTATCCTAAAGCTAAAAGAGCCCGTATTTTTTGCCTTATTGGTTGGCATAGGCGCTTATTTGGTTGGCATAGATTATGTAAAAGCGGATAAACCGGTACGCAGAAGGGTCAGAGATTAAATTGAAGTCTATTTTAGAAAAATTACGTGCCTTTTTTTCTGCTAATTTAGAAAGCTACCGCTTAGTTTTTTTTGTGCTGGGTGGTTTAGCCTTAGCCTTGGGAGTCTTCAGCTTATTGCAGCCTACAAATATTAGCCTGCCAGATAACATTGCTTATCAACATGTCGGTATCTTTACATATTCTGCCAACGCTCCCTCAGAAATCTATACGGATGGAAAACTGGAAAGTGGTGAAATTATCTTCCCAGCGGTTACCTGCCAAGTAGATCTTTCTTTTTATTATGCTTTTAGCACCTCGGAGCCAGTTGTTCTCCAGGGCACATCCCAATGGACAGCAGAGTTGTCTTCAGCCAATGGTTGGAAACAAACGGTACTTTCTGAGCCTGTTCTAAGCTTCAACGAGAGCACCACAAGTTCAAACGTTAAATTAGATGTTTGCCAGTTAAACGAACGTATTCAAACAGTCGAAGAGCTTACAGGGGTTGATAATTATCAATACACACTCACGATTTCTCCTAATATTAGAGTGTTTGGAGAAGTTGGAGGAGAATCGTTTGAAGGAGATTTTCCTGCTTCTCTGGTTTTTGTTGTAGAATCTAATCAAATTTACCTAAGCAAAGAAGAAAGTCAGGACGATCCACTCCATCCAACCCAGAGTGGTGAATTAGTACGATGGACTAATTTTGTCAATAATCTCAGCATTCTTTCATTAAACATTCCTGTTCCTTTAGCCCGCTGGATTGCTTTGGGAACCCTAATTGTGTGTTTGATTGCCTTGCTTCTCCCTGAACTCATCCTAAAAGGTACTCAAGAAAGTGATGAGATGAAAAAAGCCAAACAAATGTTTGGTGAACGGTTAGTGAACATAGAGGATATATCCATTGATCCGTCCTCGCACTTAATCCAAGTAGAAAATTTGTCTGATCTAGTTACTTTGGCTAATCTCTTAGGCGAAAAAGTATTATGTAAGCTAACAGATCAGGATGCTAGCTATTATGTGGTGAGCGGGCGAACAGTATACCATTACACAAATAAATTTAACGAAGCTTTAAATACTCCATGAAAAAATCTCG
Source organism: Candidatus Mesolinea sp. UBA5823 (assembly GCA_002417685.1). Taxonomy (GTDB): domain Bacteria; phylum Chloroflexota; class Anaerolineae; order Anaerolineales; family Anaerolineaceae; genus Mesolinea. The sequence continues at coordinate 15,979 of DICP01000050.1, read as the reverse complement.
AACCCTAATATTGATAGCCCTTATCGCATTATTGGTAAGTATTAGTCTTGCAGCAGCAGCTTCGAATGACGTTCCGGTTACAGCATTAGAAGATACCGTAATCCCGATTGACTATGGACAATTTGCGCCGCCAGAATGCGCAGGAATGACATTTGCAAATGTCATCCGAGGAAATGGCGATATTCAAGGCAGCCAATTTAATGATCTCATTTTTATTGTTTCTGATAACAACAATGGTAACAACGAGGTTGATGGGGGTAATGGAGACGACTGTATTGTTGGCGGAGCCGGAGTTGATCACCTCGTAGGAGGCAATGGAAAAGACGTCCTACTCGGCGGAGCCGGAGATGATCACCTCGAAGGAGGCAATCAAGATGATGTCCTACTCGGCGGAGTCGGAAATGATCTCCTCGAAGGAAACAATGGAAAAGATACCTTATGGGGGGGAGATGGGGATGACCATTTGGACGGGGGAGAAGGGAATAATGACAAGTGCTGGGGAGGAGACGGAAGTAACACTTTTGATAATTGCGAGTAGACCCATAACCCATGATTAAGTTACTTTATTTTTTTACACAATTTTCAGGCAGAGCACTTTTTCTGGCAGGAAGTGAAAGCCCAAGTCTTCGCCCAATGGAAAATGCTCCCCGCTAAACAAGCTTAACTTTTGCCCACCTGCCTCAACTTCCAATTTGTAATAATCCCCCATAAAAACACAATCCCGCACCATACCGTGCAGTGTATTCAAGCCCTTGCTTACCGTTCCAATCAATGCATCCTTTGGGCGCAGCAGCAGGCTGCACCGCTCACCAACCTCAAAGCGCTGCCCATTCGCATGAGCTTGCAAATTCCCTAAAGCAGTTTGCACCGTAAGCGGGTCAAGCGCGCTCACCACGCCAGGCACCAGGTTGCCCAGCCCTAAAAAGCCGGCAATCCAGGCGTTGGCGGGTTGTTCGTAAAGTTCCTTGGCTGTGCCTTCCTGGGCAATGACCCCCTGATGCAGGATCAGCAGGCGGTCTGCCACGGCAAAGGCTTCCTCACGGTCATGCGTGACGTAAATGGCTGGCTTGCGGCTCGCGTGCAGCACCTCACGCAGCTCCTCCATCAGCTGCAGCCGCAGGCTGTGATCCAACGCGCCTAAGGGTTCATCCAGCATCAGCAGCCGCGGGTCCGATGCCAGCGCCCGTGCCAAAGCCACGCGTTGCTGCTCCCCGCCTGAGAGCTCTGTGACTGAGCGGTCAGCAAAGCTTTCCATACGGATGGCACGCAAAGCTTCGAACGTCTTGGCTTCCACTTCTGGTTTAGGCAGCTGCTGCATACGCAGCCCAAAAGCGACGTTTTCCGCTACGGTGCGATGCGGGAATAGCGCATAATCCTGGAACATCAGCCCAAAACCACGCTTGTGCGGAGGGATTGCGCTCATATCTGCCCCATCCCAGCAAACCTGGCCGGCTTCGCAAGGCTCCAAGCCGGCGATGATGCGCAGCAGGGTGCTCTTGCCGCTGCCCGATTCGCCCAGCAGGCAGACGATCTCACCGCTGCGCACATCAAAAGAAACCCCATCTAAAAGCGTCTGCCCTTCATAAGTTTTACGGATATCGCGCACTTCGAGCATTAGTAAAGTTCCTCTCCAGGTAAGCGGATTTTCTCAATCAAAAAGATACCCGCAGCACACACCATCAAAAGCAAGCTAGACATCGCCAGAGCCTGCCCGTAATTAAGCGCCCCCGGCTGCGAAATATAGCGGTATATGGCTACTGGGATCGTGGGCGTTTGTGGGCTGCTCAAAAAGCTGGAAGCGCCAAATTCGCCCAGAGAAATGGTGAAGGCAAACACCATGCTCACCAGCAGTGGCCGTAAGAGCAGGGGCAGGTCCACCTCGCGAAACACCCGCTGTTCATCCGCTCCGAGTGTGCTGGCAGCTTGGCGCAATGGGGCGGGGATGCTGCGCAATGCTGGCAGCAACGTGCGCACTACCATGGGCAGTGCCACCAGCGCATGCGCAATCGGGATGAGCAGCGGGAAAGGTAAACCGCTCCAAGCGGGCTGCCGGAAAGTGACCAAGAAGCCTAAGCCAAGCGTCACAGCGCTGGCGCCTAAGGGCAGCATGAAAAACGGCTCAAAAATCCTATTGGCTTTCCAAGGCTGGTTGAGCGCATACGCACCAAGCAAGCCTAAAACTGTAGCAATTACCACTGTGAGGGCAGCGTAAACCAGCGAGTTGCGCACTGCCATGATGGGCGGAACATAAAAAAGCGAGCCCGTGCGGTTTTGGAACAGCTCCTGGTAATAGCGCAGAGTAAAACCGGTCTGGACTTGCCCGCGCTCGCCACGGGCTGCCTCCAGCGTCACAAAGCTGCGCGTGATCAAGCTGAGCAGCGGCGTGAGGATGAGCAGCACCAAGAGGACCACCATCACACCTATGAAGGCTTTCTCCATGGTGCTGCGCGGAGGGCGCAGGTTGGCGCGCTCAGCGCTTAGTGCGGCTTTGCCATAGCGCGGCTGGCTCACGCGGCTTTGCAGCCAAGCCACAAGCAAGGTACAGGCTAACTGCACGAGCGAAAGCACAGCTGCTAACCTCAGGTTGAGCATATATAGTGCCTGAGTGTAGATTTCCACCTCAAGAGTGGCAAATTGCGGTCCGCCCAACATCAGCACCACGCCAAAGCTGGTGAAATCAAACAGAAACACCAACAAGCTGGCACCGGTAATGGCTGGCAAAAGCAATGGCAAGGTCACCTCTCGAAAAGCTTGCCAGGGGCTGGCGCCCAGCATCTGAGCAGCGTGTACTAGCTTTTTGTCCAGCCGGCTCCACGCCGAACCGACCAGCCGGATGATGATGGCGGTGTTGTAAAACACATGCGCCAGCAAGATCGCTGGTAAGCTCTGCAGCATGTGAATCGGCGGCTCGGAAAGATTCAGGAGCGCCATCAGCCCCAAGTTTAGCCAGCCGCGTGGACCCAGGAGTGTATTGAAGCAAGCTGCTACCACCACTGTGGGGAGGATAAAAGGCAGCAGGCTAAGCAAGCGCAGTGCCTCGCGCCCCTTAAAGTCAAAATGCGAAAAGAGGTAGGCAGCCGGCAAACCCACCAAAAGCGTCAGCAGCGTGGAAAGCGCGGCTTGCCAGAGGGTAAAACCCAGCGGCTTGAGCACCTGAGCCGTGCTTACACCTTGCCAGCCCCCTTCAAAAGCCAGGGAAAACGCCAAGCGCAGAATAGCCAGCAGCGGTTGGTAAAAGAAAATCAGCAAAAAAGCTGCCGGCAGCAACCATAGCAGTCCTGCCCGCAACACGCGTTTATTCCCGGGATGGTTCATTCTCTCCTTTACTTCAGCATTAGTTCTGTCCAGGCTTGCACCCAAGCTTCCCGCTTCTGGGCGATAAGCTCTGGGTCCAAAGTAGCCGGCTTTTGTGGCACTTCGCTCGCCTTCACGAAAGCTTCCGGCAGCTTAGCCGATGGCAGCACGGGGTAGACGAACATTTGCAGGGGCATATCCTCCTGGAATGGCTTGCTAAGCAAAAAGTCGATGAATTTTTCTGCCAAAACTCGGTTGGGCGTACCTTTCAGGATGCCGGCAAACTCCACTTGGCGCCAGCAGGCGCCATCAGCGACAATGCTCCCCGTCGGTGCTTCTGTAAGCGGTGTTTCAGCGTAGATCAACTCTGCAGCCGGGCTGGAAGCATAGGAGACTACCATCGGTTGAGCGCCACGCCCCGATGAGCCGGAAAAGTTGGTGTAATAAGCCGTCTCCCAATCCGACACAATAACTACGCCATTATCCTTAAGGGCTTGCCAGTAGCTCTGCCAGCCTTCCTCCCCAAAAGTAGCGATGGTAGCGAGCAGAAACGAGAGCCCCGGGGACGACGTAGCTGGGTTTTCGACAACCAGCAAGTCGGCATATTCCGGCTTGGTGAGGTCCTTCAAGGATTGCGGTACAGGCAGCTGGTGTTCCTGGAACCAAGCTTTGTCGTAATTGATGCACACATCGCCGTAGTCCACCGGCAGCGCTCGGTGGCTCGGGTCCAATTGGAATTCTGCTGGGATCTGTGCCAGGGCAGGGGCATCATAAGCCTCGAGCAAATCTTGTTCGAGCGCACGCGAAAGAAAGGTGTTATCCAACCCGTAAAAGACATCCGCTTCGGGCGTACCGCCTAAGCTTGTCAGGATGAGCCGGTTGAGCGTGGTGCCGGCGTCACCGCCTTTGATGAAATTGACTTTCACGTCGTTATCAGCTTCAAACTGCTGCACGAGCTCAGCGCTGACCGCGAAGGAATCGTGCGTCATCACTGTCAGCACTTGCACCTCTGGCACAGGCGTAGGAGAAGCGGCCGGCGTTTGACTTACACAGCCGCTAAGCAAAAATGCCACAAGAGCACCAAAAATGAGGCTTCTTTTAATCATGCTGTACCTCCATTATCTTGATTTGGCGGGAATGGATGAGCAGGAGTGCGCCGTGTTTCAAACTCACGCTAAAGCGCTCGCCCGTGCAGCGGTTGCTAATTCCGTGTGTCTGCCAAGGGAGCAATGTCTCACCCTCGAGCGCATATTCCAGTCCGTGTGTGACCACCCCTCCAGCTTCCCCGCCCCATGGCAGCAGGGAAACCGTATCCCCTGGCTGGCAGGCAAGCGTAATTATGTGGCGCAATAGGGCAACCTCTGTCAATCCGTCATCGATGCGCACACTGCAGTCGCCTAGGTCGGGTCTCGAAAGCAGTGCCAGGTTGCCCAGGGTTTGATCCAGCCGGCCCCCCAGCGCAAAAGCAATAAGTATGTTTCGATAGCCGCGCTTTAGGACCTCATCCAAAGCCAATTCCAAATCGGTCTTGTTTTTAGCTGGCGGGAAGCGCAGAACCTCAGCGCCTGCTTGCTTGCAGGCTTCCACTTCCTGCGCAGAAAGCGAGTCCATATCCCCGATGAGTAGCTGCGGGCTGAGCCCCAGAGCGTGCAGATGATGTAAGCCGCCATCCACCGCCACGAGGAAATCATCCCCTTGCAGTGCTAATGCTGCTCGGCTTTGCGCCTCGCCATTAGCAAAAAGCACTGCGCGCTCAGTTTTACTCATAAAAAACACCCTCCTGCCTGTGGAGGGTGTGAAGTGTGCTGTTTTCTCCCTCCGCCGGCATTATCCGGATCAGGTTATGTGGGTCGGAAGCTCACTGCTTCCCTCTCAGCCTGGCACACAGGCTCCCCAAAATGTTTACTACTGTTATTTTACCACTGCCGTTAATCAGACCTATTGTTTGTAGAAGAAAGCGAAAAACCTTACCTTGTCATGGATAAGGTATAGTCAGTCTTGTTGCCAAAGACCAAAAATCCCTTTATACACAACGTTTGATTGCCACATGTCTTAATTTTTCTTGCCCAGTACATACTATAATTAGTATGTCAATCAAGTAGAAAGTAGCCGATGAAAACCCTTAAATCTTTCTCTCTTGCCTTTCTTTGTCTCACCTTATTATCTTCCCTCGTGGGGCTGAGCACGCTGAACTCCGCGTTCAGGATCACTCCAATAATTACTAAGCTGAAACCCAGGGCAAGCCACCAAATTGGGTTCCTCTCCAGTTGAGTCAGCATGGTACCGGTGATCAAGGTTGCAAGGCTCGGCAAAACTACATTCGGTATCAAAACCCAGGGCAACCCTGCAAAATTTCCCCGTTCAGGGTGGGTGGCAAATAACCAAAAACATCCACCAGTGGCAAGAAGCATGAGGACAATTGGAACTAATCCAACAACACTAAAGTTGATGAAGAAACCAAATAGATTCGCGCCAGTAGTTACCGGCTCCCTGGGAATAATGTATAAGGCTGCAAAGAATGTTGCCAATGTAGCAAGGATGATGCTAAAGCAATTGATGTAACGATTTTCCACTCTTAGTTCTGTCATTTTTTGAATTCTATCACCAATAAACTGACCGCAAAATGCGCATATTTTTCTTGATAGAGTATCAAGAGTATAGTAAAATTTTAGAAAAACCGATATGGAGAGAACAAATTATTAGTTGAGTTTTTTTCTTAAGGAACATGCATATCATGCAGAAAGGTAGGAAGTACAAGCTACGATGGAAAAACAAGAAGTTCATGTATTGATGTGGGTATAGCGTTCTTCAGTCTTCTTGGCTTGATCAATTCACTAAGGTAGACAACAATCTAATAAGCTAACCAAATGTATATTCCATAAGGAGAATGTTGAAATGAAAAGACAGTTATTGAATGTCGGCGTTTTGTTACCGTTTACGTTGCTCTCAACCTTTTTCACTGCAACAACTGCAACGGCAGATTTGGGTATGAATAAAAGCAATAATATTTACCAGGAAATACCATCGACTTTTTATCAGCAAGAACGTATACCCGGCGAAGGCAAAGAACCCAATATAAATAGCGTGACCTACGATGGTTTGGTAGTTGAAGAGCTCTCAGATTTATTGACCCCAGAAGATCTAGCCACAACATTAGTTGGCATGGGTGTCGAAGTGGTTGATGTTACGTATAAAGGCGCAGATATTGCGTCTGGAATTTTCTACGGAGGAGAGAATATCGTAGGGTTCAATAATGGTATCCTACTCACCTCGGGTTCGGTACACAATGTTGTCGGTCCCAATACTTCAGATAACATTTCCACTGATAACCATACTGTTGGTGACACAGACCTGGACGCATTATCGGGCTATACAACCTATGATGCCGCGGTTCTGGAAATTGATTTTATCCCTACCACTCCTATCGTGTATTTCCGCTATACATTTGTGTCAGATGAATACAATGAATATGTGAACACAACATATAATGATGTCTTTGCATTTTTCATCAATGGTGAGAACTGCGCAACTGTAGAGGGAGATCCTGTATCCATTAATACCGTAAACTATGGAAATCCTTATACAACTGAACCATATTCGCATCCGGAGTATTACATATCAAATGACCTCAGTGACGGTGGAGGCCAATTGGACACTGAAATGGATGGATTAACACATGTTCTAACCTGTTGGTCTGAGGTTAATCCAGGGCAAACGAACTCACTCAAGCTAGCAATAGCGGACGCTTCAGACCATGTGTATGATTCTGCGGTTTTCCTGGAAGCTACAAGCCTGGTAAGTGATGACTTAATTGAGTTGACTGGTCTTGAAGTTACTCAAGCAATCCAGGATTTAACCGATAGTGTTGTACTTATTAGTTATAAACCAACGTTCGTACGGGCCCATGTCCGAAGCCTTTCAGGAACAATTTATAATTATTCAGCTCGTCTCATCGGTCGCCGGAATGGTGTTGCTTTGCCGCTATCTCCACTCCAACCAAAAAATCAAAATGCTCGTATCGATATACTTGAGAGACCAAGTAGAGCAGCACTTGAGGATAGTTTCTATTTTGAAATCCCTAGGTCATGGTTATGGGGAACTGTTGAATTCGAGTTAACAGGTTTAGGTCAAAATATATCCTGCAAAGATAAAGCTGATACAGCTGATGATTGTAAAGTTACGGTGACATTTAATGATGTTCCTCAGCCAGAGATTAGAATGGTTGGAATTCGCTGGACTGACGAATATGGAGTCGAGCATTATCCTAATTCAAATGATATCGATAATGTTCTCGAAGATATTATTGCCCAATATCCGATTAATAGGCTCGATTGGGATAGGCCTTATGATTGGAATTATGATGGTCCAGTCCCTCCGAATTTGACCGAGGTCCTTAAAGATCTACGACTAAACAGATTGCTCGATGGATGTGTGACTGGTTGGCCAATAAATTGTGAGCGTCTTTATTATGGTGTTTTGGTTGATTACCCGGCCGGAGTAGGTGCGGACCTGGGCTTGGGAGAGAGGCCTGGTCATGTTGCTGCGGGTTATTGGGTCGGAGGCGATCCTTCAGTTGGGACACATGAAATTGGCCATAATCTAGGCCGTCAACACACATTATGCAGGGGGGATGAAGGCAATCCAGGATACTATCCATACAGCAATGGGCATATTAGCCAATTCGATAGCGGAGATCACGCATTTTACGGAATAAGTATTACCAAGAATCGTATTTTCGGTCCCTCAACGGGAGATCTCATGGGTTATTGCCGCCCAATGTGGGTTTCTGATTACACTTACAATTTCCTAAAAACTGCGATTGAGATGCGTTATGGCGAAACTAATAATTTAATACAAAGAGATATCGCTTTGGTAACAGGAGGAGAAGCGATATTGATCAATGGACAAGTATTACTTGATGTTGGTGCGGGAGAAATTGATACAATACTACAAATCGACTCACCTGCAGATGTTTCTGCCCCGGAACCTGGTCCATACACAATCCAGTTCCTTGATGAAACGAATAATGTCATTGCCGAACATGATTTCGATGTAGAACATGTCGCTGATGCAGTAGAACCCACCGGTATTTTTGCCTTGCTGCTCCCATGGCCAACTGGTGTGAAGGAAATCAGGTTGTTAGAAGGTGCCACGATATTGGAAACTCGATTTGTTTCGCCAAACTCCCCGGTTGTGCAAATAATAAATCCAAGTAGTGGTGCAATTTGGACTGGTGAGACAGGAACAATCATTTGGACTGCCAGTGACAGTGATGGTGATGACCTTGAGTACACTATCCAGTACAGTCCTGATGCTGGAGCCACCTGGTCGACTCTGGCGATAGGTTGGACAGTAACAAGTTACGAAGTGGATCTTAACAATTTACCAGGCTCTGCGCAAGCTCAGGTCCGAGTTTTTGCGACAGATGGGAGTAATACCGGACAGGCTACTTCAGGTATCTTTTCTACTCCAAGACACGCACCAGTTGCGAATATCGTTTCACCTACAGGTAACAGTTTCTGTGTAGAGGAACAGGTAGTAACCCTATCTGGAAAAGCTAATGATGCTGAAGATGGCACTATCCAGGATTCGTCACTCGAATGGAGTTCCGACATTGATGGATCTCTCGGGTTTGGTCAATCAATTAACATTGAATGTTCCGACCTCTCTGAAGGAGAGCACTCCATCACACTATTAGCTGAGGACAGTGATGGACAAATAGGATTGGCAAGTTTTATATTGGATGTTTCTCGCCTCCCAATTGTGCTTCCGATGAACCTCGATGTGAGTCCAGACACCGCTCACCTAATTGTTGGCCAAGGTGTGTTTTTCTCTCCCTTAAATATCGCGGTCAGAAATGTTGGTGATGGAACGATTAGTTGGTCTGCTGTATCAACACAAGGGTGGCTTTCCTTATCTGCTATGAATGGTTTTACCCCTTCCAATATTGGCATTAGAATTAATTCCTCTGATTTGCCACCTGGGACTTATTCTGGATCAATAGAAATTTTTGGAAATGATGCATTGAATAGCCCCCAATCGATAGATGTGACAATAATTGTATTGGAATATTCCATATTCTTACCACTAATATCAAGATAATTACAAAAAAAGCACTTAAGGCTGTTCCTTCTTAAAGAACAGCCTTAAGTGTCATAAAATTCCTACATAATCGAACCTCTAGGATTTTTGGTATTGGAATCTTATTAAAACCTGAGTTTCTCAAATTAGTGTCCTGAAGAAAGGCGAATTAACAACGTTTTGGCTGTTTCTGGCAATTCAGGTTCAGCCAATAATTCTTTTCCGTTAAAAACACCTACACAGATACTGGCCTCACCCCCGGCCAACGCGTCTATTACATGGTCATTGCTAAAGATGAGCTTACTGGTTTGGTAAGCGCCCCTTCTAATGAAGTGTCTGCACTGCCAGCTTACACGATCGATTGGGCTAATCTCCAATGGCCAGCTTCGATTACCCACACGATTGGCGTCACGCCCACCGAAAATATCTATGGACAGGTTTATATCGAATCCGTGACCAGCGAGCCGGGTGCAACCCCAGGCTTGTGGGCACAGGTGGGCTTTGGACCCGATGGCTCTGATCCCGCTGGAAATGCAGCTTGGATTTGGGTAGATGCCGTTTTCAATGTCCAGTCCGGAAATAACGATGAGTTCAAAGGGAATCTGTTGCCTGAAACAACGGGGACTTTTGATTACGCTTACCGTTACTCGACAAACGGAGGTGAAACCTGGCTTTATGCCGATCTTGATGGCACTGGCAATGGCTACTCACCCGATCAAGCCGGGAATCTGACGGTCAACCCCTCCGATGATATAACCCCGCCATTAGCTCCCACTCTCAGCCTGACGGACTGGAGTGCTTCGTCTATCGACCTCGCTTGGACCGAGGCAGAAGACAACGTTGCCATTTATGCCTACGACCTGTACCGCTCAACCGATGGAATAACCTTCACTAGAATCCATCGCGAATTAGCCCCAAGCCTTACTTACCGAGACGAAACTGTGGAGCGCGGGCTGACGTACTATTATTACGTGATCGCCATCGATACCAGCTTCAACCGCAGCCAGCCTTCCAACATAGTTAGCCATGCGGCTGAACCTAAGCTCGTATCGGTTACCTTTGATATTACGGTTCCCAGCTTTACGCCTGGGACTGTCTACCTGACCAGGGTAGTCAACGACGATGGCACGGTCGGCGATTGGAATCCAGCAGGCACAGCCCTCACCCAAGTGAGCGAGACCAACTGGAAAGGAACATTCGATATTCTCGATGGAACGCTAGTCGAATTCAAATTTGCCCGCGGCAGTTGGGAGACGGTAATGAAAGGTGCTGATGGTAATGAAGAGCTAGGTAACCTTTCGCTGCTTGTAGATTATGGCGAAAATGGCACCCAGACCTTCACATATACTGTACTCAACTGGCGCGATCCGATTGTCACAGCGTTCCAGCCGGCGGATGGTGCGCTTATTATGCCTGCCGGCGCTGAGCTTGTCATCACCTGGAGTCAGGCTATGCCTGAGAATGCCTGCCCGCTGCTGCAAACTGAGGGTGGAGACACTATTCCCGGCACATGCCAATATGACCCGGCAACCTTCACCCACACCTTTACCCCCTCAATCCCGTTGACTGGGCTGCAGTCCTATACTGCCACCGTCAGCGGCAAGGTGGATGTTGGCGGCGACATGCAGCAAGTTCCGCTTGTGTGGTCATTTGGCACGCGAGCTTACATAATCTATCTGACGGTCATAGCACGCTAGAATCAAGACCTCACAAAATCAAGGCGGCCTAATAAAAGCCGCCTTGATTTTTTATGCCCCTTTCAACAATCACAGATCCCAATCAGCCTTCTGCTGGAACAGTCACAATCTTGAAAATCACAGCCATCGGTGCTATTATTTTCAAGATTAGACCATCTACGCCAACATGAGAAAGATAAATAAATTAGGTCTTGGGCAATAGAAAACAACGACGCCAAACCAACCTGTTCTGTAGTAATTCCAGTCTACAACAGCGAGCGTAGTTTGCCGCTGCTAGTGGAAAGGCTGCATACCACTTTGCCCGCCTTATGTTCCGATTATGAAATCCTACTAGTCAATGACGACAGCCGCGATGAAAGCTGGCGCGTGATTACAGAGCTGTGTGCTTCCAGCCCGCGCGTCATCGGCATCAACCTGATGCGCAACTTTGGGCAGCACAACGCCTTATTGTGCGGCATCCGGCAGGCACGTTACGAACTAATCCTCACGATGGATGACGATCTGCAGCACCCTCCCGAAGAGACGCCCAAACTCTTCGCAAAACTCGCGGAAGGGTATGATGTGGTCTACGGCGCGCCCGCAGCCGAGAAACATGGCTTTTGGCGGGATTTATCCTCCCGTTTGATTAAGCAAGTGTTGCACAGGATGATGGGCATCAACAGTGCCGCGACGGTATCTGCGTTCCGGCTTTTCCGCGCAGAGTTGGCAAGGGCATTTTCCGATTATCAAGGCTCTTTTGTTTCCATCGACGTGTTGCTCAGTTGGGGGACGACGCGTTTTGCTTCCGTGATAGTGAACCACCAGGAGCGGGAATATGGAAAGTCCAATTACAGCTTTAGGAAGCTGATGAGTCATGCCCTGACGCTCGTTACCGGTTTCAGCAACGCACCCTTGCGGATTGCCAGCATCACCGGCTTTATCTTCACCATTTTCGGCGTTGGCGTTCTGCTTTATGTGCTCATCAGTTACATCGTTCGCGGCGGCAGTTTGCCCGGGTTTCCCTTCCTGGCTTCCATCATTTCGATTTTTTCAGGTGTACAGCTTTTTGCCTTGGGCATTTTTGGCGAATACTTGGGCAGGATGTTTAGCCGGACCTTGAATAAACCCGTTTATACCATCCGAGAAGTGCTCAAGGTCGAACCGCTCACCGAAAGCCAGGAGAACTCCAGCCGTGAAAGCTGAAATAAGTTCTAGCGCAGTTGCGGAACTTTCTCCCCTGGATGAAGCCCGCTTTGGGGTCAGGTCAGCGCGCGCTCGCCTGGTAAACAGCGAAAATCTACCCTCTGTTTTAGATTTTTGCACTGCTAATCAGGTGGAATTTCTGGTTGCCCGCTGCCCCACTACGGATATTGCTGCTGTGCATGCCATGGAAGCGGCCGGCTTCCAATTAATGGAAAGCTTGCTCTACTTGCGCTTCGACCTGAAAACCCACCCCATTCCGAAAAACCAAAGCGATGTGCTCATCCGCCCGGTGCAGCCTAACGAGGTGAGCCAGGTCGGCGCGGTTGCCCGCGCGGCTTTCGCGAACTATTACGGTCATTACCATGCTGACCCAAAGCTGGACCACCGGAAGAGCACAGAGGTATATGTTGACTGGGCTGAGCGCTGCTGCACCGAGCCAGCTGCTGCCAACCTGGTCTTAGTGGCAGAGGCAGAAGGCCAGTTAGTAGGCTTCCGTGCGCTGAGGGTCAATTCCCCCCTTCAAGGGGAGTTTATTCTGGCTGGGGTGAACCCTGAGTTCCAACGGCGGGGCATTTACCGTGCCTTTATCATCGAAGGTTTAAAGTGGTGCCGCGAGCAGGGTTTGAAGGAGGTTCTCAATTCCACACATGTGGCTAACGTGGCGGTTCAACGGGCTTGTTTGCAAGCCGGCTTTGAACCAGCCTATTCCTGGTACACTTTCCATAAGTGGTTTCCCCAAGCTGCTGCAGCATTCCCCGCAGAGCGAAAATTGCGCGGTAAACCAACCTGAAAATCAACTTCTTATCAGAGCGAGCCATGAGCAAAATTCCCTTCAACAAACCCCCTTTTCTCGGAAATGAATTCGATTACATGCGCAAAGCTATCGCCAGCGGGCATATCTCCGGCGATGGCGTCTTTACCAAACGCTGCCATACCATACTGGAACAACTCATTGGCGCCCGCAAGGTGCTCCTCACCACATCCTGCACGCATGCATTGGAAATGGCTGCCCTCCTGCTGGATATACAACCCGGCGACGAGGTCATTTTTCCATCATTCACCTTTGTTTCCACCGTGAACGCCTTCGTGCTGCGCGGTGCAGTGCCGGTTTTCGCTGATATCCACCCGGATACGCTCAACCTGGATGAAAGCCAGCTGGAGCGCTTGGTCAGTGCAAAAACTCGCGCCGTGGTGCCCGTGCACTATGCCGGCGTGGGCTGCGAAATGGATGCCATCCTTGCCTTTGCAAATGAACACAACTTAGCTGTGGTGGAAGACAACGCGCATGGACTAAACGGAACCTATAAAGGCAAACCTTTGGGCAGCTTTGGCTGCCTGGCCACCCAAAGCTTTCATGAGACCAAGAATTTTTCCTGCGGGGAAGGCGGCGCACTGGTCATCAATGAGCCGCAATACATTGAACGCGCGGAAATCATTCGCGAGAAAGGTACCAACCGCAGCCGCTTCTTCCGCGGGATGGTGGATAAATACACCTGGGTGGATATTGGCTCCAGCTACCTCCCTTCGGATCTGCTTGCGGCGTACCTATGCGCTCAGTTAGAGCAGTGGCAGACCATTCAGGCGCGCCGCCGACAAATCTGGGAGAAGTACGACGCCGCACTGCAAGACTGGGCTACCCATAATGATGTTAGGCAGCCATTTATTCCATTCGACCGCACCCAAAGCTACCATATGTACTACCTGCTCCTCCCTGGGCTTACCCAGCGCCAGGCATTCATCGCCCGCCTGAAAGACCAGGAGATCTTATCGGTGTTCCATTACCTACCCCTGCACCTTTCGGATATGGGTATGCGCTTTGGCGGAAAGCCGGGTGATTGCCCGGTAACTGAGCGCATCAGCGATCAATTAGTGCGCCTGCCATTCTTCTATAACCTCACCGATGAAGAGCAGGAAAGAGTCATTGAAGCGATCATCAGCCAACCAATTTGAGGCTTTCAACAGTCCTATCCATTCTAAAATCTTCAACGCATCCAGATGCATCATGAAAAGAGCGGATTTGCAGGCTACCCTTTTGATCTCACAACGCCTGCCTCAGGGAGCAAGCCCGCGGGTGTAGAGCAGTGCCAGCCCGCCAAAATACAACAATATGAGCAAGGCTGAATCGATTTCCAGGAAGAGTATCTTGCGTTCCAGCCGTGCCAAATCACTAATTA
>DICP01000050.1:0-1479 GCA_002417685.1 Candidatus Mesolinea sp. UBA5823 | reverse complement strand
ATACCAATTGCAAACATATTGAACATATTGCTGCCATACAGATTACTAATCGCCATATCATCAGCGCCAATGCGTCCAGCCTCAATCGTCGCTACAGTTTCTGGTAATGAGGTTACAAACGCCACGAGGGTAGACCCAATAAAAGTCGTGCCTAACCCCGTAATTTCTGCAATGCGCGTGCTTACATCCACCATCCAGGGGGTAGCGAAAATCAAAACCCCAGCAGCACCAGCAAACCATAGGATGGCGGTTGTAAGCGAAGGTAAACCCTCGGGGATCCCCGTATCCACATAGCCCAAACTTTGTATACGGCTTTGACGGCGCAGCAGCGAGATGGCAAAGAAATAAACTATGATCATGGTCAAGGCATCTAAACCAACCTCGAAACCTCCGACATTTATATGCAAGGGCATTTCTGCCACAATAAAAAACACCGCCAACACGATCATTAATACGGCTAAGCTGCCAGTAAGTGCGTGTTTATATGCCTCTTTGCTGCTCATACGCCGGCTGGTATGGACCATATCCAACACTGCAATGAGAAACATGTTGAACATATTGCTACCAAACAAATTACCGGCTGCCAGGTTCGGTACACCACTTTGAATTGCACTTATTGTCGTAATTAATTCAGGTAATGAAGTTGCTGCTGCGAGCAATAAAGTGCCGACAAACATGCCACCTAATCCAGTTCGCAGCCCAATCACATCTCCATATTTTGCCAGCTGCATCGCCGCAAATGTGATAATCGCGGCACTGAGAATAAACTCAATCCACACCATCTCAGTTAGCTCGTTTCTCCAGCCCTTTGACCATCTCTACAGGCCAGGCTGTAAAAATACCGGTATTGCTATTTTCTAGGCTTCCTACTACACTTTCCGCAGCCATAAGACTGGCATCCACCAGCTCTTTTTTCGCCACAAGAGCAAATAAGGTGAGGTGATTCTCCTCCTGATTGAAAATTGCGGTAGTATAACGCATTGGCAGGAAACGCCGCCGCACGCGGTGCATACCAGTGCTCTCTATGATAGTTACACCGGTGATCCCAGCCTTTTCCCATGCATTGAGCACCTCTACCAATTTTTGCGGATCATTTAAGACAAACATGACCATATACATCACAACCTCCTTGTCTTTACCTGCAATTCGTCTATTGAGCAAAATAAGTAATTAACCGCTTGCTCAATTTTGTTCCCTTTTTGGTTAATTTTACCAGAGAGGGTTTTGAAAATGTCCAGAACAATAAAAAATGAACAATTTTATATTCAAGAAGATCACAATATGTTCATAACCCCCCACCCCCTTTGATTCCCATCCCCAGCGTCTCGTTTCAGTGTATAACTTTCCGCCCGATGCTGGTGAGGGGAAAAATGTTTGAAGGCGGGGGCGGCCGCCCCGCCTTCAAAAGAACCACCCTCTCCCAGCAGATTGACGCTAAAAAACGAACGGGATTCGGTACTGGGAGAGGGCAGGGTGAGG
>DICP01000045.1:7222-8086 GCA_002417685.1 Candidatus Mesolinea sp. UBA5823 | reverse complement strand
CTGCCGAGGCGCTCGCCATAGCCCAGCGCAATTCCCAGATCCATCACGTGGAGGACCACATCACTTTCCAGAAAGCAGATTTGATTCCAGCCGAATTAGGGCAATTTGATTTGGTTTGCGCCAACCTGCCCTACGTTCCGACGAGTAAAATAGCAAAGGTTAACAGCCTGCCTTACGAGCCTGCTTTGGCACTGGATGGCGGTCCAGACGGCTTAGCGCTTATCAAGCGCTGCTTAGCGTGTGCTCCCGCTCACATCCGCGCGCCCGGCATACTACTCTTTGAAATCGAGTCTAGCACGGGTAACGCCGCCATTGCGTTAGCCCGCAAAGCTTTCCCACACGACAAGGTTACATTACTGCCGGACTTAGCCGGCAAGGAGCGCTTGCTCACCATCGAACTTGAACCGTAAGATGAACGCAAAAAACACCATAATTCTTCCCATTTCCGATCCGCAAGCCCTGCTGCTCAGCCAAGAATATGTGCAAGCCGGTAAGCTAATCGTCTTCCCTACCGATACCCTCTACGGCTTAGCTTGCGACCCCTCCAACCCATCTGCCCTGCGCAGCATTTATGCAGCCAAGAGCCGCTCCACGCTCAAGGCGCTCCCCGTGCTCATTGGCGCACTCGAGCAGTTAGATCAGTTGGTGGAGAACATTTCTCCACAGGCACAGCGCCTGATGGAACGCTTCTGGCCAGGCGCACTCACCTTGGTGCTGCCCAAGCAAGCTAATTTACCCAGTGAGCTCAACCCCTACCCTGGCTTAGCCGTGCGCATGCCAAACCACCCTTTTGCCCTGAAGCTGCTGCAAGCTTTAGGCCCTTTAGCGGTAACAAGCGCTAACCTCTCGGATCAAATCAATCCG
>DICP01000045.1:0-7181 GCA_002417685.1 Candidatus Mesolinea sp. UBA5823 | reverse complement strand
CGATTAATCTTCTTCGAAGTGCTTAATCTTTCGGCGTGTCAGATGGTTGCACTTGTGCCGCTTGCGCTTCTCGAGCGGTTTTGCGCTTTTTAGCGCCTTTGCACACAAAGTAAACGATCAATCCAATGGGCAGCAGGAAGGGCACCCAAATAATCACAAACTTAATGAGGGCTGTACCCACATCCTGAGCAACACGGACCAGTGTTTGGATAGCTTCCTTCGCCACGCCGGCAGGTTTCCAAGGTCCAATCTGGAGAGGCTGCAGGGAGGCTTCAGCCACAAACTCTACACTGAGCGCAGAAAGCGCAGCCGATTCTTCCAAATACTTGATTCTGCCTTCTAGCACCTCAATTTGGCTGCGAATCTCGGTCAGCTCTTTGAAGATATCTAGTGTATATTCCAAGTCCGGAGCCTGATCTAACAGCTCAGTGAGTTGGGCTTCAGCTGCCTGGAGGTTACGCAAGCGCGCTTGCGAATCGACATACTCTGCGGTTACATCCTCACCAGTGACACTTTCAGAAAGGACACCTGTTTTAGGATCAGCAGCCAGTTCGCGCACTTTTTGCATCATCTCGTCCAAGCGTTCCGCCGGCACGCGCACCATCACTGAAGCAGAGATATAAGTCTGACCATTATTCGTGGAATTCCACTGGTTAGAGTTAACTACATACCCTTGCATACTTTCAGCCAATTGAACGACGGTGTGCATCGCCTCTGCTGGATCCGCCACCGAGACGCGCATCTCTGCTCTCTTCACGACCAACCTCTCCATGGGTTCAGCTCCCATTGACTGGGACGCAAGTTCTTGACCAATCTCGGCAGATTTTCCCGTATCCATTTCCACACGTGGCGGTTCGGCTGGAATGGAAGGTGATTCCTCTTGGCTACTTCTGGCAGCGCAACCCACCAGGAGTAAGATGAGAATCAAGCTCATAATCTTCCAACTCTTCTTCATATTCACTCCTTCTTATTGCTTGATTTTTTAGAACTATTGTGTAGACGCTAAATGAGCTTTCGCAGTTCCAATCTAGCGAGTCACATCCCATATGCCAAACGCATCGCGTGAATGGAAGGAATTCCTAAAGCTAAGATTTTTTCCTGCACAGGTGCAACATCATAATTAACCCGATGATAAGTCCAAATATCTTCTTCGCTATCCCAGAGCACATAAGCGGCGCGCGGGTCACGGTCGCGCGGCTGCCCAACGGAGCCGGGGTTGAGCAAAAAGCGCTGCTTCGAGCGCCACATATCACCGGATGAAGGCATCAAAACTTGCAGGGATCTACGCCCATTGTCCACAAAAATGACTGGGATGTGCGAATGTCCAATTAAGCAGACTTGGGTCTCAAAAGCAGAAAAATTACGCTCTGCCACCTTAGCGCTCATCACATATTCCCAAATCGAGTCACGCGGGCTGCCATGGGCGAGGGTCACTCCATCTTGAACATCTTTTGGCTTCAGAAGCCCAAGGAACTGGCGGGATTCCTCGCTCAGCAGGCGCATCTGCACTTCAAGCGCTCTGCGGGCTTCATCATTGAAAGCCCACAGGTCAATAAACCCCATCACGGCAGCATCGTGATTGCCCAGCAGGCAAGTCAGATTAGGCAGTGTTTTAAGGATTTCTACACATTCGTTGGGCTCGGGTCCATACCCCACCACATCCCCCAAGCACCAGACGCGATCTATGGCTCCGGCATCCTCCAAAACCGCCTGTAAAGCTGTGGCGTTGGCATGAATGTCGGAAATGATCAGGGTTTTCACGAGGCTATGGCATGCTAAAGGTAAAAGTCCAGGTTCCGTCCGCCTTCACGAGTGTGGAACTGTTGCCGATAAGGTTGATCCAGGTGTTGCCGGGTTTGAGCGGGAAGGGGTTACCCTCGGCATCCAAGAACACCATAGGTTTATCTGGGTCTACCGTCTTCCAAATAATTGGGTAAGCCTGTCCATCACGGAAGAGGATAGCATTATTGCCCTCGGTGTTATCCCATACGCCAATGGCATGCAGCACGCTGGTGTATTCGGTGTAATTGGCGTAAGCCATAATAACATTGGAAAAAGCCAACTGTTCATTGGTCAGGCGGTCCACAAGCGGAATCATTTCGCTATAGTTATAGGCATTCTCAATCCAGCGCAAATACTTGCCGCTTTCTGAGTCATAGGTCCAATCACCTTTGTTAAAATCGAAGTAGAAAAGCGTCGCTTTTTCTGCCGGTTCACCACCAGCAGGAACAGCGGTATCAAAGAGCATGCCTGTCAAATCGGGGTTGTCGATTTGGACGCCTCTGGCTTTCATCACGTTGGTGATATCAGCCGTATTGGCAAACACGCCCATCACGGTGTAATCATCGCGGCAAAGTCCAGGGCAGTTGCCCTCGGTAATGACTCGGTTACCCAGCAATTCGGTAATACGCGGGAATACGTTCTCCTGATTAGCGCCAGACATTGCTAACACACCTTGGTACATGCGGGTCAGCTCCGGGTCAACCAATCTTCCAGACCGCACCGGTCCAACCTTATTACAATCTTGGCCGTAATAAATGGCGTTAAATCGGTTGGATCCCCCTCCAATGAAATACTCAAAAACAATATCGGCATAGGAAAGCCCAGCATGCGGACGGCCTTCGGCAGGATAATTAGACACCTTGACCAATACCGGCCGGCGCTTGAGCAGCTCAGGGTTTTCCACCTTCAAGCCAGTTAGCGGGTTCACCCCCTCCGGGAATTCATCTGGACCAACCGAGGTCTGCGGTTTGGTAGGAGTAGCCGAAGGTTTAGGAGTTAATGTAACCGTGGGTGTTGGAGTGGCTGAGGGCTCAGTCGGTGCCATAGCTGTAAGCGTTTGCACTACAGCAGTTTGCTCACCCGGGCTGAGGGTTACGCTCGGTATGGCACTGCCATTGCAGGCTGAGACCAGCAAGATAATGGTAAAAGAGACGAGTAGAAAACTAAATTTATTTTTGATCATTTTAATTCTCCAAGCGTTATTGTACCGCACTAGAGCAACACCAATACAAAAGCAGGCTTATGCTCCTTCTAGAAGACGAGCTAAGCCTGCAGAAGTTCCAGTGAGATCACTGGCTAACCCAACAATTGATTGATGCGGCTGACGCCTATATTAAAGTATTTCGCCAAAGGATGGTGCACGATGATGGCGGCAGTGGATTCTTCCGGTACGAGCTGGTAAGCCGGTGTGAGCTGCATGCCCAATGCTTGCTCCACCGGCAGTAAATCAAACACTTTGCGATGATCCGCCAGCTCCGGTATAGCTGGATAGCCCCAGGAGTAGCGCAAGCCTTGCTTCTCCCGCATGCCAAGTTCCCGCCGGATGTGATCGTGCAGGTAATCAGCCGCAGCCTCCGCCATCTGCACCGCCAAGCCATGCACAAAGTAGGCTTCAGAGTAATTTTGCGCAGCTTCCAGCTCAGCGAAATGCTGGCTGGCAGCTTCCCCTACCGTCACCACTTGCAGCGCCACCACGTCAAAGCGCTCCGACCCAACCGGAAGGAAGTAATCCGCCAGAGATATTCCTTCTCCACCTGCTTGGCGAGGGAACTCAAAACGCTCTAGCTCGCGGGGTTCGGGTTCTTCTAAGCTCGCCGGGTCATAGAGGATGAGGGTATTGCCATCGGCTAACGCTGGCCAATAGCCATATACACCTTGAGGCTTGAGCCAGCCATGCTTTTCAGCATCGGCTAACATCCGCAAGCGCCGGGCATCAAACTCAGCTTTTAGGCGCTGCCACTCCTCGCCGTGCGCGTTTTTCGCGCCCCATGAGAGGCGGTAAAGCTCATTCAGGCTCAGGTGATCCGCCACCAAAGGCAGCGGCATGGATGCCACCACGCGCGGACCCCACTCCGAGACTGTAGGAATAAACTCAGCTGGCGGGAGGCTGCGTTCTTTAGCTGCTACCTTAGCGGGTTCTGCTGTGGTGCGCTCCGAGGCAAATTCATGCTCCGATTTGCGCCGCAAATCAGCCAAGCTTTCTTGATAGCGCTGCGGGTTGGCTAAGGTTTCCATTACCGCTAAACCTTCGAAGGCATCCTTACAGTAATATACGCCAGGCGCATACAGCTCGCCATCGTCGCATCTGAGGATGCGCCAACCAAAGCGAGCGTTGATAGCCGCCCCGCCAATCAGCACCGGGAAGTCCAGCTTGCGGCGGTGCAATTCATTCACGATTAGGGGCATCTGCTTACTAGTCGAGACGAGCAGCGCGCTCAAGCCAATCGCCGTTGCGTTTTCCTCGATAGCAGCCTGAATGATCATCTCCGCCGGCACCTGCTTGCCCAGGTCCACGACCTCGTAGCCATTGTTGGAGATGATCGTCTTGACTAAATTCTTGCCAATATCGTGCACATCGCCGTAGACCGTAGCCAGCACCAACTTACCTTTGCTGGTGCCTTGCTTTTTCTCGAGGTAATTCTCCAAATACGCCACGGCTCTTTTCATCACCTCAGCCGATTGGAGCACAAAGGGCAGGATCAGCTCACCCGCGCCGAAGCGGTCACCGACCTCTTTCATTGCCGGCAGCAAGATAGTATTAAGAATCTCCACGGCGGTTTTGCTCTTAGGCTGCTCGGGGTGCTCTGCCAATATAGAATCAATATCTTCCTCAACGCCAAGCTTTTGCCGGCGCAGGATACGCTCTCGCAGCCGCTCGCTTGCGCTTAAGCCTTCAAAGATGTCAACTTTTTGTCCATCATCCCCTGCGGCTTCAGGGTTGGCATCAAAATAAGCGATGAGATCAGCCAATGCGTTCTCGTGCTTATTGAAAATTAAGGCTTCAGCCAGTTCGCGTTCTTCTGGCAGGATTTCCGCATACGGTTTGATTTGCGCGGGATTCACGATAGCCATATCCAAACCGGCTGTAACCGCATGATAGAGAAAAACGCTATTGATTACCTTCCGCGAGGCTGGCGAGAGCCCAAAGGAGACGTTGCTGACGCCCAGCGAGGTGTGCACACCCGCTAAGGCTTGCTTGATGAGCGTGATCCCGTGTAGGGTCTCTACCGCCGAGTTGCGGTATACCTCTTCCCCGGTAGCGAGGGTGAAGGTCAGGTCATCAAATACTAAGTCCTGAGGCTGCAAGCCGCATTCATCCACAGCCAGATGATAAATTCGTTCCGCTACTTCCAGCTTGCGCTCAGCGGTTTTTGCCATGCCTTGTTCGTCAATTGTGAGCGCCAGCACAGCGGCGCTGTATTGCCTGGCTAGCGCAAAGATGCGCCGTGCTTTAGCCTCGCCGGATTCCAGATTAGTAGAGTTAATCAGGCAGCGCCCTGGGGTATTCTGCAGTGCGGCTTCTATGACCTCTGGCTCGGTCGAGTCAATAATCAACGGTACAGGCACTTCCAATGAGAGGCGCTTAACCAGCTTAGCCATCAGTTCAGCTTCGTTGCTGCGTTCGGTAAGCGCCACGCTCACGTCCAGCCCATGCGCGCCGTTTTCCACCTGCTCACGCGCAATCTGGAGCATCCCGTCAAAATCCTCCGCCAGCAGCAAACGCTTGAATGCCCGTGAGCCTTGCGCATTCAGCCGTTCGCCCACCAAGAAGGGCACGGGCTGCTGCTCGATCGGCACAGCTTGCACAGGTGAGGCTAACTCCGCCTCGGGTTGCGGCGCGGGACGCTCTGTCAGATTTTGGGGCAGCTTAGCCACCAGCTCACGGATGTGCTCCGGGCGCGTGCCACAACAGCCGCCCACCACCCGCACGCCATATTCGTGCACATACTCCGCGAGTAAATCCGAAAACGGTCCTGGCTGCATGGGGTAAACCGCCTCACCGTTTACGTTCATCGGCAAGCCGGCATTCGGGATCACCGAAATTGGCAGCGTAGCATGCTCGCTCAGGTAAGCTACGGAAGAGCGCATGTGCTCCGGTCCGGTCGAGCAGTTCATGCCGATCACACTCACGCCCATCCCTTGCAGGATGGCGGTCACCGCAGTGATATCCGAGCCTAAAAGCATCTTGCCGTTCACGTCCAGGGTAACCTGGGCTTGAATGGGCAATATTACGCCTTCCTCCTCAAAGGCGCGCTGGATGCCATTAATCGCTGCCTTCACCTCGAGGATATCTTGCTGCGTCTCCAGCAGCAACAAATCTGCGCCGCCTTGGATGAGGCCTACAGCTTGCTCGCGGAAGACATCGGCTAACTCCTCAAAGGTGACATCGGACATTTGCGGGTCATCCGTGGAGATGAGCTTTCCCGATGGACCCATGGAGCCGGCTACAAAGCGCGGTTTTTCAGGTGTGCTGAAGCTGCCTGCGACGCGGCGGGCAAGCTGTGCGGCTGCGCGGTTGAGCTCGATGACGCGGTCAGCTAAGCCGTAATCGGCTAAAGTGAGGCGGTTAGCGCGGAAAGTGTCCGTTTCGATGACGTCCGCGCCGGCTTCAAGGTAAGCGCGATGCACGCTTGCAATGATATCTGGCGAAGAAAGCACCAGGGCATCATTGCAGCCCACGAGCGCTTTCCCGCCAAAATCGGCTTCCGTGAGCTTCATGCTCTGCAGCATGGTGCCCATGGCGCCATCAAACACTAAGACGCGCTCTTTAAGCGCATCCAGATATGCAGTCTTCCTGACAATCGTTTTAGTTTCTTGCACAGCAGCCTCAATAAGGATAATCCAATGAATTGAAAAAGTTTAACATAACCGCAATGATGCGTCAATTAATTAGTCTTACAAGCTAAGGATATGACAGCGGCAACAGGTCATAGTGAAAAAAGATATTTTTATGATCGTAAAGATGATTTTCCACTATCAGTCTTGATGTTTCACCCGGGGTTGGGAAAAATAGTATATAATTTTTATAAAAGTGGAATTTCGATAATTGTTTTGTTTGTCCAGAAAGGGACCCCATGAATAAAAAACTTGCCCGAATATTTACTTGTTTATTGGCGTTTTCTTTCGCCCTGCAGCTTTCTCCAGCCGCAGCCACATCGAACCATCTCGATGTCCAGGACATCTCCCAAAATGTTGCTCCTGAAGGGGATGGACCTGAGACAGGATACCCACCTGATTTCCCTGATGAAAGGCTTGATCCGGAATTTGAAGCACATTTCGATGTTGAACAGGACAGGCACTACCAGGACTATCTGTTAAACGCGGACCTGCCTGAAGAGGTCATTGCCCCACTTAAAACGAACTCTGAACCGCTTGAGGAGCGTGAGTACGTTCCCCCG
>DICP01000056.1:3213-4445 GCA_002417685.1 Candidatus Mesolinea sp. UBA5823 | reverse complement strand
CTGGATATTTTCAACACCCTCTTCAAGTATAATTTCATCATTACGCTAAACTTCTCATCGAGGGAGCTCGTTTATGGTTTTAACCGGAGCAGAAATCCGCCAATCGTTCATTAACTTTTTTGTGGCGCGCGGCCACACATACGTCCCGAGCGCATCGCTGGTACCGGGCGGGGATTCCACCTTGCTCTTTACCAACGCGGGCATGGTGCAGTTCAAAGACGTCTTCCTCGGAACAGATACCCGCCCATATACCCGTGCAGTCAACGCACAAAAGTGCATGCGCGTCTCGGGCAAACATAACGACCTTGACCAGGTCGGGCGCGATAATACCCACCACACTTTTTTCGAGATGTTAGGTAACTGGTCCTTTGGTGACTACTATAAAAAGGAAGCCATTACTTGGTCTTGGGAGCTGCTCACCCAAGTGTGGGGCTTAGACAAAAACCGCATTTGGGCAACCACCTTCAAGGACGAGTTGGACCAAATCCCGCAGGATAGCGAAGCTGCGCAAGTTTGGCTTAGCCAACCGGGCTTTGACCCTACTCACCTGGTGACCTCGGGGCGCAAGGATAACTTCTGGGAGATGGCAGAGACCGGCCCCTGCGGACCTTGCACCGAAATCCATTGGGACCTAGGTCCAGAGGCTTGTGAAAAACAAGGCGAACCCGGGCATATTTGCCGGGTTAATGGGGATTGCGGCCGCTTCACGGAAATCTGGAATAACGTTTTTATCCAATATAACCGTCTTTCACCTACGGAGCTTGTTCCGTTACCCAAGCGGCACGTGGATACGGGCATGGGCTTTGAACGCATCGTTGCAATTCTTCAGGGCGTGCGCGGCAATTACGACACCGACTTGCTCGCGCCTTTGCTGGACGTGGTACAAACGCTTGCCGGTCAGACTCGTGAGCAGCGTGAACAGAACCTGACGCCTTACCGCGTCATCGCTGACCATGTGCGGGCGGCTACCTTCCTTATCGCTGATGGCGTGGTGCCGGGGAACCTTGGACGTAACTATGTCTGCCGCATGATCATCCGCCGAGCGGCGCGTTTTGCACGTAAGTTAGGCTTAACTGAGCCTTTTATGGCACATGTTGCTGCAAAGGTCATCGATATTTACGCAGAAGCGTATCCCGAGGTCAAGCAGAGTGAAAACCTAATCTTTGATACGCTCACCCGTGAAGAGCAGCGCTTTGCTGAGACGTTGGACACCGGCTTTGCAGAGCTCAACC
>DICP01000056.1:0-3200 GCA_002417685.1 Candidatus Mesolinea sp. UBA5823 | reverse complement strand
TTTAACCTTTACGCAACTTTGGGCTTTCCTTTGGAGATAACGCGTGATATCCTGACGGAGGAAGGTTTTAGCGTGGATGAAGCCGGCTTTTACCAAAGCATGGAAGAACACCGCATTGCCTCCGGTGCTGGGAAAGCTTTTGGCACTATGGGTACAAAAAACGTGGAAAATTACCAGTTAGTGCTGCAAGAACTGGTCAATGCGGGTAAGCTTGGTCCCCAAGGCGTAGCCTATAACCCTTATGACCGTTATGAGGTGGCGTCTCCTTTGCTTGCAATTCTTGAAGATTCACAGCCCGTGCAACAAGCCCAATCGGGGGATAATGTGGAGCTGCTGCTGGCAGACACCTGCTTTTACTTGGAATCCGGCGGGCAGGTAGCCGATAGCGGGGTGATCACCTCGGACCCACCTGGCAGGTGGGAAGTGGCAGTGGATGAAGTGCGCCGGCCGGCAGCTGGTGTGATCGTGCATGCCGGGCATGTGGTTTTTGGCACGCCCAAGGTGGGGGATGATGCCATCGCGCGTGTGGATCGGGACCGCCGCAGGGCAATAATGCGCAATCATACGGCTACGCACTTACTGCATGCCGAGCTACGCAAGTTGCTGGGTGAGCAGGTGCGGCAAGCGGGTTCGCTGGTGGCACCGGATCGGCTGCGCTTTGATTTCACTTACCCAATGGCTGTGAAGCAAGAGCAGCTTGAGGAAATTGAAGCAAGGGTCAACCGAGAAATCTTTGCCGAAAATGACCTGACTATTCAAGTGAAACCCTTGGAACAAGCTGTCAATGAGGGCGCGATGGCGCTTTTTGGCGAGAAATACGGCGCCGAGGTGCGCACCATTCGCATTGGGGAAGCTGATGATATCGTCTCTTATGAACTGTGCGGCGGCACACACGTGCACAACACTGCTGAGATCGGGCTCTTTTTGATTACAAGTGAAAGCAGTGTTGCTGCTGGCATCCGCCGTATCGAGGCAGTTACGGGCTGGCAAGCTTATCTATTTGCCCGCGATCGCCTGAACACGCTGCAAACGGCTGCACAAATGCTCACGGCTGCACCGCAAGAAGCTCCAGCTAAGCTGCAAGCTTTACAAACGCAGTTGGAACACCTAGAAAAAGAAAATACCCAGCTGCATTCTCGATTGGCACAAGAAGCCTTCAACACAGCCCTCAGCAAGGTGCAGCACGTTGAAGGTGTGCCTGTACTGGCTGCGATTATCCCCAGTGCGAATGCCGAGACTTTGCGTAGTTTAGCAGATCAATTCCGCCAGCGTTATAGCTCTGGCGTGGTGGTGCTGGCATCAGCTTTAGAAGGTAAGCCGTTGATTATTGCAGCGGTTACCCCAGACTTGATTAACCGTGGACTGAAGGCAGGAGAATTAGTCAAACGCGTGGCAGCCGTGGTAGGCGGAGGCGGCGGGGGCAAGCCGGATTTAGCTCAAGCTGGTGGAAAAGATGCCTCCAAGTTGGCACAGGCACTGGATCAGGTGCCAGCCTACATTCGCGAAAATTTAGCCGCGTGACCTGAGCTTATGACTAAAGACCTCACCCCGATACGGCAGCAATATTTGGAAATCAAAAAACAGTATCCAAATGCGATTGTCTTTTTCCGGTTGGGCGATTTTTATGAAACCTTTGATGAGGATGCCACTATTACCTCACAGGTGCTGGACATTGTGCTTACTTCGCGGCCAGTGGCTAAGGGCGTGCGCGTGCCGATGGCAGGCATACCTTATCATGCCGCAGAAAACTATTTGGGCAGACTAATCGAGCATGGATATCACGTAGCTATCGCTGAACAGGTTGGTGATCAACCGGATAAGGGGCTTTTTTCACGGGAGGTTGTCCGCGTTGTTACACCTGGCACGGTGGTTGAACCTGGGCTGCTTCCCTCCGCTAAGAACAACTATTTAGCGAGCGTCTATATTCAGGAGAATAAGGCTGGCATTGCCTACCTGGACATCACTACAGGTGAGTTTGCTGGCACGCAGATTGAGGGTGAGGACGTTCAAGCACAAATGCGCTCCGAGCTGATGCGCATCAACCCTTCAGAGACCTTGCACTCTGAAGCCCAAGTGATGGGCAATAGCTTACCGGGCACGCAGACCCCTGTTCCCAATTGGTATTACGAGCCGGGCAGAGCTGAGGAACTGATGAAGTCAGCTTTTGGGGTAAGCAGCTTGGATGGCTTTGGCTTGCACAATCATACGCTCACGGTGCAAGCTGCTGGCGCGCTGCTCAAATACCTGCAAGAAACCCACAG
Source organism: Candidatus Mesolinea sp. UBA5823 (assembly GCA_002417685.1). Taxonomy (GTDB): domain Bacteria; phylum Chloroflexota; class Anaerolineae; order Anaerolineales; family Anaerolineaceae; genus Mesolinea. The sequence continues at coordinate 939 of DICP01000056.1, read as the reverse complement.
GGATGCGCTCAAAGCACTCTCAGGCTTTACGACTTACAGCCTTGCAGACTTTATGGTGCTGGATGCGGAGACCCGGCGCAATTTGGAGCTCACCGAAACCTTGCGCGAAAATAAGGTGGAAGGTTCTCTGCTGAGCGTGCTGGATAATACCCGCACGCCGATGGGCAAACGCCTGCTGCGCCAGTGGGTCAATAAACCTTTGCTCAATCTGCAAGCCATAAACAAACGGCTGGATATGGTGGAATTTTTCTTCCAAGATGGCGTACTGCGCAATCAGGTGAGCGAGCTGCTGGCGCAATTTCACGACCTCGAGCGCTTGATTAATCGCATTAGCAGCCAGGCTGCACGTCCGCCGGATTTAGCTGCGTTACGCGAAGATTTTGCGCTCCTGCCGCAGCTTTTAGAATTGCTGCCGAGCGAAACGCCTGCGTTGCAGCCTATCTTGGGGCATCTGCAGGTCTTTGCTCAGGAAAAAGCTTTGCTCGATGCGGCGATTGCGGATGACCCTCCGGCGACCTTAGCCAATACCGGCATCATTAAGCCGGGGTTTTCGAGCGAACTGGACGGCATCCTTTCTTCTTCGCAGCATGCACGCGAGTGGATCAATAATTTAGAGCGGGAGGAACGCAAGCGGACTGGCATCAAAACGCTCAAAGTAGGCTTTAATAAGGTCTTTGGTTACTACATCGAGATTAGCCGGGGCAGCGCGGATCAAGCTCCGGAAGAGTACATTCGCAAGCAAACTTTGGTCAATGCCGAACGCTTCATTACACCGGAGTTGAAGGAATATGAATCGCTTGTGCTCAATGCTGAGACTCAAATCCACGAAGTGGAGCTGAAAGTTTTCCGGGCGGTATGTGAGCAGCTTAGCACTTCTGCCAGCGAAGTTTTAGCAGCAGCACGAGCAATAGCAGAGCTCGATTGTGCCGTTTCGTTAGC
>DICP01000090.1 GCA_002417685.1 Candidatus Mesolinea sp. UBA5823 | reverse complement strand
GAGTGCGAAGCCTGCCCGTAGGGTACCATGAAAGAACGGGCCATTCGCAACAATTTAATCTTCTTGAGCTAAAAATTCCCAGTTGACATCCCTACATAAACCCTGTAAACTTTTATTGAAGCCATTTATATTCCTAAAGGAGGTACTCATGGCATATACTTATACAAATTCTAAAGGTAAGAAATACTTCTTGCACGTCAAGAAAATGGAACGCGCCAGCGGTAAGGTCACGGAGCTGTACTACTTCTCCACTGACCCCGATAAAGGCGACACTGTGGATAAACTCCCAGCTGGCAAGGTCGTGGTCGAATTGAACTCCGGGCTTCCGGTGCTCAAGAAAGACTAACCCAATCCACACCAAAGTTTGGAAATTCCGGCAGCGCAAGCTTGCCGGTTTTTTTCTTCTCTCCTCTGGCACAAAGCTTGCACCTTTATTTTCAACATTTGGATGAACGATTGGAGAATTACCATGCCTAAGAAGATTGGTCTCATTTTTGTGATTTTGCTGCTCGGAGCGCTGATGCTCTCGGCTTGCCAACGGCCAGCTTCCACGGCACCAGTGGCTACGCCCCAGCAAATTGACTCGGCGAGCACGCCTTTGCCCGTGGATCAGCAGATCTTGAACGCCACCTATACCGCTCAGGCGATTATGGAAAAATTCAACCAGCCCACGGTGATGACAACCAACACCGAGGGCACGCCCATGGTTGCAACGGCATCCAGCATTCTCATGCCTACGAATACCCCTGCGGGTACGCCTACGCCCACACCATTGCCCCCCACGCCAGTGGTGACCAAGCCGCTGCAATATACGGTGCAAAGCGGCGAGACAATCTACTGCATAGCGCGGCGCTTTGATGTGGACCCTGAGGAATTGTCCGCACTGAACAATTACCCCTACTTGCTCAATATTGGAGATGTGCTTGAAATTCCGCAGACGGGCAGCTGGCCCACGGAAGACCGTGCGATTTTGCCCCACCCCGATACCTGGGAGGTGAGCGAGGGCGATACTGTCTATAGCATCGCCTGTGCTTATGGAGACGTTTACCCCGAGGCGATCATTGCCGTGAATGGTTTGAAGGAACCTTACGAGCTTACACCTGGTCAGGTGCTACAGATCCCATAATCCACCAGTGTATTTCCTCTCAAGCTCAAGGGCGCGTTTGCGCCCTTTTTGATTCCAGAATTGCCTAAAACTTATCGGTTTTTGCGCTAAAGCGCGAGTATAATTACCCCCCGAGAGGTTGGTGAGTATGCATACTTTTGAAATCCTGGGTCAGGAGAAAGTGCTCTCGGCACATGCTTTCGATGTGCTCAAGGTTCACTTCCGCTTGCCTGATGGCCGCGAGCATGCCTATGATTTGGTAGCGCATCCTGATGCCGTCACCTTGCTGCCGATCACCAAAGCTGGCGAGGTGATTTTAGTCTCCCAATACCGGATTGGCGCACAAGGCTTTCTCTTGGAGCTGCCTGCTGGGGTGATGGATGCGGGCGAATCCCCATTGGAAAGCGCCCGTCGTGAACTACGCGAGGAGACCGGTCAGGATAGCGACTTGCTGATCCCGTTGGGCGGTTTTTATATGGTTCCAGGCTATTCCAGTGAGTATATGTCCGCCTTCTTAGCTCTGGAGCTGCGCCCAGCCCCGCTGGCACAAGATGAGGATGAATTTCTGGAGCTTAACCGGCTGCCGCTTAGTGAAGTTTACCGTTTGCTTTGGTCCAAGCAAATCCAAGACGGGAAAACCATCGCGACCTTAATGTTAGCCTTGCCTGAATTACTGCAGCACTTCCCTGACATGAAAGATACTCTCATTTCAGGGTTTAGCGGCAATACAAACCGAGCTAATGTGTAGAAAGAAAGATTACAACCGGGAACATGCAAAGAAAATAAGAGTAAAATAGTAGTAATAATGTGCCTAGAAAAGAGAATTTAAGATACAATAGGAGCTAGTTAAATAACGCACAATCTGTGCGGTAATTTTTGGCAGAATACGTATTTATTAAATAAGGAGCTTTGTAATGAAAAAAGAAATGGTCATGACTGACGCCAATGAGGCAACCGCACATGTTGCCTATCGGCTTAATGAAGTAATCGCGATATACCCCATCACGCCCTCCTCTCCGATGGGAGAGTTTGCCGATCAGTGGAGCGCAGAACGCATTCCCAACCTATGGGGCACAGTACCCACCGTGATGGAAATGCAGTCCGAAGGCGGCGCAGCCGGTGCTATTCATGGTTCGCTGCAAGCCGGCGCACTATCCACCACCTTTACGGCTTCGCAGGGTTTGCTGTTGATGATCCCGAATATGTATAAAATCGCTGGCGAGCTGACCCCAACCGTATTTCATGTTTCGGCGCGTTCGCTTTCAGCCCAAGCTCTCTCGATTTTTGGGGACCATCAAGATGTGATGGCATGCCGCGCAACCGGTTTTGCTATGCTTGCCAGCTGCTCTGTGCAAGAGGCGCAGGATAGCGCTGTGATTGCTACCGCGGCTACGCTGCGCTCGAGAGTTCCCTTCTTGCACTTTTTTGATGGCTTCCGCACCTCGCACGAAATCAACAAGATTGAACGGGTAAGCGACGAAGTATTGCGCGCAATGATCGATGACCAGCTGGTTTTTGAGCATCGCAAGCGCGCCTTAAACCCGGATGCGCCGGTCCTTCGTGGCACTTCGCAAAACCCGGATGTGTACTTCCAGGGTCGTGAAACGGTAAACCCCTTCTATGAGAAAACAGTAGGCATTGTCGAAGAGGAAATGCGCAAGTTTGGTGAACTCACTGGCCGCAACTATCACATCATGGAATACAACGGTGCGCCGGATGCGGACCGTGTGATTGTGGTGATGGCATCTGGTGCTGAAACCGTGCGGGAAGTTGCCGAAGTCCTGACCAAACGTGGCGAAAAAGTTGGCGTTGTAACCGTCCGCCTTTACCGTCCGTTCTCCACCAAGCACTTGATGGCTGTGCTGCCGCCCACCGTGAAGAAAATTGCTGTTTTAGACCGCACAAAAGAAAGTGGCGCTATGGGCGAGCCGCTGTATAAAGACGTGGTCAACGCTGTGAAAATGGCTTTGGCGGAAGGTTCGGCACTCTTCACGAGCATGCCAATCATCACAGGCGGGCGCTACGGTCTTTCCTCCAAAGAATTCACCCCATCTATGGCTAAGGCAGTCTTTGATGAGCTTAAAAAAGAGCAGCCAAAGACCGAATTTACCATTGGCATCATCGATGACCTCACCAACTTGAGTTTGGAATGGGACCCCACCTTCGAAGTTCTGGATAAAGACGTGGTGCAAGCTATGTTCTTTGGGCTCGGTTCTGACGGCACGGTAGGTGCCAATAAGAACTCCATCAAGATCATCGGCGACGAAACCGACAATTATGCTCAGGGTTACTTTGAGTATGACTCCAAGAAATCTGGAGCTGTGACTGTTTCGCACTTGCGCTTTGGGCCCAAGCCAATTCATGCACCTTACTTAATCCACGAAGGCGAAGCTAACTTTATTGGCTGCCACCAAATGAGTTTTATCGATCGTTTCGATATGCTCAAGTATGCCCGCAAGGGAGCAACCTTCTTGCTCAATACTATTTACGGGCCGGAAGAGGTCTGGGATTCGCTGCCTATAGAAATGCAGCGCGCCCTGATCGATAAGCAAATTAACTTCTACGTCATCGATGCTTATGCTGTGGCTGATAAAGCCGGCATGGGCAATCGTATCAACACGATTATGCAGACTTGTTTCTTCGCTATCAGTGGCATTTTGCCCCGCGAGGAAGCCATCGCGCAAATCAAGCACTCGATTGAAAAAACCTATGGCAAACGCGGCGAAGCGGTGGTGCGGAAGAATTTCGAGGCGGTGGATAATGCCTTAGCAAACCTGCACAAAGTCACTGTGCCAGATAAGGTTACCAGCACAAAGCAACGGCGCAGCCCAGTCCCCGCGGAAGCCCCAGAGTTTGTGCGTGAAGTTTTAGGCGCGATGATCGACCGGCGTGGTGACGAGCTGCCGGTGAGCAAACTGCCCAATGACGGCACCTACCCAACGGGAACGACCAAGTGGGAGAAGCGCAACATTGCTTTGGAGATCCCCAACTGGACCCCCGAATTGTGCATCCAGTGTGGGCGCTGCTCATTCGTCTGCCCGCATGCTGCTATTCGAGTGAAATTGTATAAGAACGAACTGCTCGAAAGCGCCCCTGAAGAATTTAAGTCGACGGCTTCTAAAAGCCGCCCTTGGATGGATGGCTATTCTTGGACAGTGCAGGTCGCACCGGAAGACTGCACGGGTTGCGGCATGTGCGCTCAGAACTGCCCGGGGAAAGACAAGACCGACCCCAGTCGCAAGGCGTTGATGATGGTTCCTCAGCCGCCCATTCGCGAGCGCGAGATGAAGAATTGGGATTTCTTCCTGACGCTTCCATTCATCGACCGGGCAACGATTCCGTTACATCTGGTCAAGAACTCCCAATTACTCGAACCGCTGTTTGAGTTTTCGGGCGCCTGTGCTGGCTGTGGTGAAACACCCTATATCAAGTTAGCTACGCAACTGTTTGGCGACCGCATGGTGATTGCCAACGCCACGGGCTGCTCGTCAATTTATGGCGGCAACCTGCCCACCACACCCTACACCAAGAATCAAGATGGGCGTGGGCCGGCTTGGAACAACTCGTTATTCGAGGATAATGCTGAGTTTGGTTTAGGCATGCGCTTGGCTATTGATAAGATGAAAGACGAAGCTATTGCGCTCGTAGAAAAACACAAAGCGGAGATTGGCGAGGAATTGGCTGAGGCTTTGCTCACCGCCTCCCAAAAGAACGAGAGAGAAATCCAAGAGCAGCGTAAGCGCGTTGCCCAGTTGAAAGAGGTCCTCAAAGGAAAGGACTCCCCGGAGCTGGTCAACTTACTTTCCTTGGCGGATTACTTAGTGCGCAAGAGCGTGTGGATTTTTGGCGGTGATGGTTGGGCGTACGATATTGGTTATGGCGGCTTGGATCATGTCTTAGCTTCTGGCTTAGACGTGAACGTACTGGTGCTCGATACCGAGGTCTACTCCAATACCGGTGGTCAATCTTCCAAAGCCACGCCGCGTGCAGCAGTTGCTAAATTTGCCAGCAACGGGCGTGCCAGCGCCAAAAAAGACTTGGGTATGATCGCGATGACCTATCGAAATATCTATGTAGCACAGGTAGCGATGGGCGGTAGTGATCGGCAGACCCTGCAAGCTTTTGTAGAGGCTGATTCCTACGAAGGGCCCTCATTGATCATTGCTTACAGCCACTGCATCAACCACGGAATTGATATGTCCCAGGGCTTAGTTCAGCAGAAGCTGGCAGTCGAGGCTGGGGTTTGGCCAATTTACCGCTATGACCCCCGCCTGATTGAAGAAGGTAAGAACCCGCTCCAATTGGATTCTAAGGCACCCTCGATCAGGGTCTCCGAGTATGCCTATAATGAAACTCGTTATCGCATGTTACTGCAGATGGACGAGGAACGCGCGGAAGAACTGATGCGTAAAGCACAAGAAGATGCTGACCGCCGTTGGGCAATTTACTCTCAGATGGCTGCAATGGATTACTCGCTTGGTAAGAATGGAGAAACAAGCACCCCTGAAAAATAGTCGATTTGACTTTTGGCTTATTCTTCATGCAGGTGCATGAGCTGCTCCAAGAAATTAAGCCCTAACTAAGGTAGAATAACGATGGCGTTGTATTCACGCCATCGTTATTCTTTTTACTTCTAATGGGTATAATTCATTGCAGGAGGAAAAATGGCTGATTTAAAAACCACATATTTGGGATTGAACCTTAAAAATCCCTTAGTTGCCGGTGCTTCTCCCTTTGCACACCATTTGGACTTGGTAAAACAATTAGAAGATAACGGCGTTAGCGCTATTGTGATGTATTCCCTCTTTGAGGAAGAAATCACTCATGAAAGCTTACGCTTAGATTATTTCCTCAACAAGGGCACTGAAAGCCAGCCAGAAGCGCAAACCTACCTGGTAGAACCGCCTGAAATTCTCAGCTTTGCCGATCGTTATATTGCTCAATTGCAGCGCATTAAAGAGGCTGTTGAAATCCCGGTCATTGCAAGCCTCAATGGAACCAGCATCGGAGGATGGATTAAATTAGCCCAACAACTTCAGGCAGCCGGCGCGGATGCGTTGGAATTGAACATTTATTCCATGGTTATTGATCCACAATTAACCTGTGATCAGGTCGAAAAGAGCTATATTAATCTCATCGAGGAAGTTTGCAAGAGTATCAACCTTCCAGTGGCGGTGAAACTTTCCCCTTATTTGACCGCACTGCCGCACTTTCTAGCGCGGGCTTATAAAGCCGGAGCAGAAGGCTTTGTCTTGTTTAATCGCTTTATGCAGCCAGATTTTGACATCCAATCGTTGGATATCATCCGCAAGGCGCCGCTTAGCAGTAGTGCCGATCTCTCCCTGCCAGCGCGATGGATCGCAATAGCCTCTGCACAACTCAAGGCAGACTTTGCCTTAAGTGGTGGCGTGCACACCGCTGAAGATATGGTGCGAGGCGTAATGGCTGGAGCAAATGTAACTTATGTTGTCTCGGAATTCTTGCAACACGGCATTGGCGCTGCCGCAACCATGCTGCAGAACTTTAATGACTGGATGGACCGGAATGGATATGATTCGGTTAAACAGATGCGTGGGGTCTTGCGCTATGACAAGGTGCCAAACGCCACTGTTTACGAACGCGCCAACTACATTAGCTCACTCAAGTCCTTTGACGAAAAAGTTCTTTAGCCAGCGCATAGCTGATGTTTCGGAGGCGTGGGGATGAGCGTCGTTGACGAAGTTAAAGCACAATTAGATATTGTTGATATCGTTTCGCAGACGGTGAAATTGCGCCGCACCGGGAAGAATTACATCGGCTTTTGCCCATTTCACTCCAATACGCGCACGCCTTCTTTTGTCGTCTTTCCTGATACCCAAACTTGGCGCTGTTTTGGCGCTTGCAACGAAGGCGGGGATATATTTCGATTTGTGATGAAGCGTGAAGGCTGGGATTTTGCTGAAACCTTGCGATATTTAGCGGATAAAGCTGGCGTGCAACTAAGCCCAAGTACGCAAGAATCCTCAGCCGACGAGAGCCACAAAGAAGCTTTGCGGCAGGTGCTGGAGGAAGCGGTTCAGTTTTTCCGCCGGCAAATGTTAGAAACGGTTGAAGGCAGGCAAGCCCTGGATTATTTGCATCAACGCGGCTTGAGCGATGAAACGATTAAGATTTGGGGGCTTGGCTATGCTCCCTCAACTTGGAATGCGCTGGGCAGCGCCCTGCAACGCAAAGGCTATAACCAAAGCTTGTTAGAATCCGCTGGGCTGATAACCCTGCGGGAAGATGGCACCAGTTACGACCGCTTCCGCCAGAGGCTGATGTTCCCGATCCGGGATACTTATGGGAAGATGGCGGGGTTTGGCGGCAGGATCCTTTTCAGTGAGGATCAAACCGCAGCTAAATACATCAACTCTCCCCGCACGGATCTTTTTGATAAGGGCGGCTTGCTCTATGGTTTGGATATGGCTCGCCGAGAGATCCGCAAAAGTGAACAAGCGGTGATTGTGGAAGGCTATATGGACGTGATCGGTCTGCATCAGGCTGGCTTTCATAATGCGGTCTCCCCAATGGGTACGGCGCTGACTGAGGATCAATTTACTTTACTTAAAAAGTTCTCGCGCAATATCGTCTTAGCGTTGGACCCAGACGCTGCAGGTGAAAAAGCTACCTTGCGTGGTTTGGAAACCGCGCGCCAAACGTTGGATCAAGAAGCTGAATTGCGCTTCGATGCCCACGGCTTGCTGCATGTAGAATCGCGCCTAAGGGCAGACATCCGCGTAACTACACTGCCTGAAGGCAAGGATCCTGATGAGATTGTGCTTGCGGACCCGCAAGCCTGGGAGCAGATTGTTGCCAAGGCTAAACCCATTGTGGTGCATGTGATGGAGACTTTAGCTGCTTCTCAGAACCTGGAGGATGCCAAAGTCAAGCGGGAAATTGCCGCCCAAGTGCTGCCTTTGATTGAAGATGTGGCTGATCCAGTTGAACGGGAAGCCTACCGCGAGCAGTTAGCAAGGTTGCTGCATGTGGATGTGCGTGCACTATTAGTTGCTACGCCACAGAAACGCCAACCGCGGCGCTCACGAGGAGCGCAAAGGGAAGCAATGCTAAGCCCTGGAGCGAGTCCACTGGCGGATAGCGCTTCTCGCAACCGCATATTGGAGAAGGAAGCTTTACAAGCTCTCCTTCGGGATCCAGAATCGCTTTACCGCCTGAACCGTTCGCTGGGGCTGCTTGGGCTGGAATCTTTTGATGAAGCTGATTTTATGGAGAGCGACTTCCGCCAAGGGTTTAAGCTGGTTAAGGCTAGCTTAGAACAAGATTTAATGTCTCCGAAGGAATATTTAGAAGAAAATCTACCTGAAGGTTTAGAGGAAAAAGAGGAGCCACCCACAATGAGCAAAATCTTGCCGCCTTCAGAGGAAAAGCACTTAACTGAACAGGTACGCACCGTATTGCGGATCCGGCGTAATGTTGTGCAGGATCGCATTCAAGAAATCCAATTTTTACAATCGGAATTGGAAGAAAAAACCTTTAGCGAGGAAGAAGCTCAGATTTTGCTGCTCGAGCTGCTCAATCGACGCCGCATTTTGGACCTGGCTTTTCAATCTCCATTAGCTGGCGGCACGAGTGCATCCTACAAACACAGCCGGTAAACCTAATAAAAGGAATCATAGAAAATGGAAAATCATTCCTTAGAAGCAGATAAAGAGGAAAACAATCCTCAATTTGACGATGAAGAAATTGTTTATGACGAAGAAGACATCAAGGAGTACTACCTGCCAGTTTTAGAGAACGCCTCTTTGGTGGGGGAACCTATTCAGCTTTATCTGCAGGAAATTAATCGTGATAAGTTATTAGACGATAAAGGCGAGTTCCAACTTGCTATCTGCGTACAGGCTGAAAAGCGCTTAAAGACATACCTGACCCCAGAAAAGCTTTTAGATTTGCAAGCAGTGTACAAAGACATGAAATCGACTTGGTCACAGGTGGAGCTGGATGCCGAGCATGTGCACAAAGTGCCACCAAAGCTTAGTGCAGTGCTGGAAGAAGCTCGAGCGTTGCATCAAGACTGTTTACAAAGCAAGGATTCGTACGTCTATGCTTACTTGCGCGATGAGCGTTGGGGGCAGGATCATGAATGGGAGATTTTAGCCCGCGATCTTTGCCGGATTTACTTAGATGCCTATTTGCTGCCGCCGGAATTTTTACAAGCCTTACTGAGCTATGTCAGCCAGCAGGAACACTTACCAAACTGGGAAGTGTTGACCGAAGTTCTTCCAAGCGAAGAAGAAAACCGCCAATGTGTGGAGCAATTACGCGAAAATGCTAAGGCGGCTGGTCGTCAGCTGGTGGAATATAACCTGCGCTTGGTGGTGAGCGTCGCCAAACGCTATACTGGCAGGGGCATCAACATCATGGATCTCATTCAAGAAGGGAATATCGGCTTGCTCCGCGCTGTGCAGAAATACGATCCAACCCGCGGTTTCCGTTTTAGCACCTATGCCACCTGGTGGATCCGTCAATCTGTCAGCCGCTACATCTTGGAAAACGCGCGTACCATACGCATCCCTGTGCACATGGTCGAATCCATCAGTAAACTGATGAAGGTGCAGCGCGAATTAGTGCAGGAATTTGGCCGCGAACCAACTTTTGCCGAAATTGCTGTCGATTCCGGCTTTCTCGATGAAAAAGATCAGAAGGCAATTAAAAGGGCGGACTATAACCGCGAAGAATTAGATCCAGCATGTTTACACCGCTGGGATGAGGCTACCCAAAAGGTTATGGAAATCCTAAAAATCAGCGAGGAGCCGATCTCCTTGGAAAGCCCCATAGGCGATGAAGACAACAGCACCTTGGCGGATTATGTCGAGGATGCTGAAGCTTCCGAACCGATTGAAGAAGTCATCCTGGAAGACTTGCGTGAAAGTGTGCGGCGTTCGTTGGGCACTTTGGCTGACCGTGAGCGCGAAGTGTTGGAGATGCGCTTTGGCTTGACCGATGGGATTAACCATTCTCTGGAGGAGATCAGTGAACGCTTCGGCTTGACACGCGAACGCATCCGCCAAATTGAGAGCACGGCTTTACGCAAGCTGCGTAACCCTAAGAATAAAAGTTCCTTGCGAGATTATTATTAAAAGCAAAGCCTTGTAAGGCTAAAGTAATGATGTCCTAAAGTAGCAAAATAGAAATGTCCTATTGAAATGAACGTAAGGAATTAGCCCAAAAAAGAGCGTTAAGAATG
>DICP01000063.1:475-11798 GCA_002417685.1 Candidatus Mesolinea sp. UBA5823 | reverse complement strand
AAACCTACCACCACGCCATCGATATGGTGGAAAAAGATCCACGAGCTTATGTTTTGGCTGCTGCAGCTTACAAAGAGAGCAGAGACTACCAAAATGCAGAATATATGCTGCGCCAGGCAGCGGAACTTTCTCCCAACGACCCCATAATTCGCCGGCAGTTAGCTTCCATCGTTGCCCTCAACCTGGTGAATAACTTGCAGGAGGCTCCAAAAAGAAGATGATCCCTTATCAAGTAACCAAAAATGAAGACCCAACCTTGATTCGGCGCAGCAAGTTCCTAATGCTGCTGCAAACCGCCATGGCGAAGCACGAGTACCAATTTGCGCGCCAAGCCGCCCTAATATGGTTAGCAAGCTACCCAGGGGATTTGCTGATTAGTTTTGTGTATGCCTCCATCCTCTCGGAGCTTGGTGATACCGAAATGGCGGCTGGCAAACTGCAAAAGGTATGCGCCTATGATCCAGAATTCCCCGAGGCGCTTAGCCTGCTCACCCAGTTAGTCCACGGAGAAGCGATTGATGCTGAATATCACTCAGCCTTGGAATACCTCCGCCAAAATCCAGCTCCAGTTCCCCCTATTGCCAAATGGTTTGCGCCGCTTACCAATGCGCGCCGAGCGTATCAACAAGATAGTTTAGCCGCAGCCGAAAAAGCCGTCTTGCAAGCGTTGGCGCTCAACCCCAGCCTACCACTGCCAGCCATCTTGCACATGCAAATTGTTTATAAGAACAACAACTTCACTTTGCTCTCCACCTTGGCGGATATTTATGGCAACCGCTGGCCAGATTGCATCCAGATCAAGTTACTTTCAGCTTTAGCAGACATGCAGCAAGGCGAAGATGCACGCGGAGTAGAGAAGCTACATTGGAGTGCAGCGCATGACGTCAGCGGACAAGTAATCGAGCGCTTGCTCGGCTCTAATCACCCTTTTAAACCCATCTGGCCAGAAGATCTCAAAGTTTACGTCGATTTGCCAGTGCCTGCTTCTATAGCTGTAGAGTTGGGTTGGAATGCGCTAAGCCCATCCAGCACTGCAAGTGCACCTTCCGAAGAGCCTGAAAAAACCAAAGCTATCCCCGTGGGCAAAAAACCTGCGGGATACGTCTCTGTCTCTGATCTGAGCGAAGAAGTCGATTTCTCAGAAGTTCCCCCGGAATCATTCCTGATGAGCAAGTCTCCGAACTTTGCCAATGAAAAACAGCAAAAAGCGCGTAATAAGACTGTCGAAACGCTCAACGAAATCCAACAAGAATTCGATAAACTGGCTAAGTCAATCCGTAAGACCGAACTTAGCTCCGCGGATGCGCGCTTTCCGAATTATGTTTTACTCACTTCCAAAAGTGCGCTGACGCAAAAATATGGCGCGAATACTGCCAATGTGATAATTGACTCAATGCAGAGTTTGGCTCTCAAGATTACCGCCCTTCCTGGGTGGAATAGCGTTGTGTTCGTGCCGGATGACGCTGCTAACACCACCGAACTTGGCCTTAGCCCTAGCCTGGCGAATGACCCGTGGAAGGTGAAATTAGCCTTAGCAGATCTGGACAAGAAGCTGGCAAGTAAAGGAGAAATGATTGGCGCGCTCTTGATTATTGGCGGCAATGATATTATCCCCTTCCACCAGTTGCCCAACCCCACTGATGATAGCGATACAAGCGTTCCCTCGGATAACCTCTACGCGACGGTAGATGACAACTATTTCGTTCCGCAGTGGCCCGTCGGACGCATTCCTGATGAAGCCGGCAATGATGCTGTCTTCCTCATCGAACAGCTGCGCTACTTGAATAATGAATATGCCCTCAAAGTGCAAGCCAAAACCATCATTACGGGAACTGTTTTTGAAAGTTGGTTGGCATCCTTACGCGAATCAATCGCGCAAGCATTACAAACCTTTCGCAGGAATGAAAACCTCGGGTATTGCGCCGAGGTGTGGAAAGTCCCCAGCTCTGATGTGTTCAGTGTGATTAACCGCGGAGATCACATTCAAACCTCTCCGCCAGTAGATTCGACGAAATTAGTGCTCAATTTACACCCTAAGCCGCAATTTGGGTATTTCAACCTGCACGGCGTACAGGAATCCGCCGAATGGTACGGGCAGGCGGATCTAACCCGATCTGCTAACCCAGTCGAATATCCGGTTGCCTTGATTCCTTCGAATCTAAACAATAATGCCTCTATTCCGGATATAGTCTTCAGCGAAGCTTGTTATGGCGCCAATATTATCGAGAAAACCGCTGATCAAAGTATAGCAATGCAGTTTTTAGCAGCGGGTAGCCGTGGTTTTGTTGGTTCTACTTGTATTGCTTATGGCTCCGTAGAGCGTCCATTAATTGCTGCAGATTTGCTCGCGCATCAATTTTGGACGCATATTCAAAATGGTATTCCTGCAGGTTACGCCCTTATGCGCGCCAAGCTCAACCTAGCGAGTGCCATGATTCAATCCCAGGGTTATTTAGACGGTGAAGACCAAAAAACGCTTCTATCGTTTGTGCTTTACGGAGACCCGTTAGCGAGCAAGGGCAGTCTCAAATCTATTCCTAAGCCGCTTATTCGACCCGCTAAGAAACCCACAATCAAGACTGTTAGCGATTCACCAGAAGAAACCATCATGGCTCCAGAGGAAATGCCCGATGAAATCCTGGAAAACGTTAAAAAAGTAATTAATACCTACCTTCCTGGCTTGGATAATGCTGTAGTAGCCATCAATCCGCAACTGACTAACTTCTCGTTAAATCCTGCTGCCGCCGAAAAGCGTAAGGGGCATAAGCATTACCTGGAAAGCGGCGAAAGATATGTGGTGACACTCAAGAAGAACGTGCAAATCAAAGAGATCAATCACTACCACTTTGCCCGGGTTACCTTTGACCGCAAGGGCGACGTGCTCAAGCTCAGCATTTCGAAATAACCCTATAAGCCAATCCTCCTCAGAAAGCATCCTTTCTTCTCCGTAATGAAGCCCCAAGCCTGGGGCTTCATTCAATTTCTGCATACTTGTACACATAAGCGCAGAAAGCCTAAGGCAGAAAATGCGTGATAAAATTAACAACAGATTAAAAGGTATGGGAATCTTCAGAAAGTGGACTGATTTTATCAGGAATGTTAACACTCAGAATTCTGATTTGTCATTATAATAGGAACATGAAAGGCGACGGTATACAAGTGAACCTCACCTGTAAAGCACTATTAAACCAAAGCATAATTTAGGCTGAGGTATAAAGGACAACAACAGCAATGATGTTGAGGTTGAAATAAAAATAAGGGAGTTGAAATGTACGGTTACAGTGGAAAAATATTACACATCGACCTGAAAACACAAAAAACTTGGATCGAGGAAAAACCAGAAGAATGGTATAAGCTATGGATCGGCGGGGTCTCCATGGCGACACGCCTCTGCTGGGAAAACATCACCCCTGGCTGCGACCCCTATTCCCCTGAAAACCCCGTTTGTATAGCCAATGGCATCTTCACGGGAACCCCAGTTCCCGTGGGCGGCAAATTTGGCATGGCGGATAAATCGCCTTTGACCGGCTTTATTGGCGATAGCCTTTCTGGCAGTTGGTTTTCCATTGCACTCAAACGGGCTGGCTGGGATGGCGTTGTCCTCCATAACCAAAGTGATAGCTGGGTAAATGTCTTCATAGATGATGACCATGTCGAATTTCTGGATGCCACTTACCTGCTGGGCAAAGGCACCTACGAAACCGAAGAGGCTATTCGAGAAAAACTAGGTGATGATCAAATTCGGTCTTGCACCATNNGGGCGCACAGGGCATGGCTCCGTGTGGGCTTCAAAGAAGCTCAAAGCGCTTTCTGTACGTGGCACCAAAGGCGTCCGGGTGTATGACCCTCAAACCTTGATGCAGCTTTCTTACGATATTTCGAAGGCAGCCCAAGGAGAACACACAGCCAAATACCGTATTTACGGTACCGCAACTGGCATGAAAAATTCATGTGAGATGGGCGTTTTACCAACCCGTAACTTCCAAGAAGGCGTTTTTGAAGATATTAACCTCATCAGCGGGGAATATCTGGACGAACACCATAAGGTCAAGGTGATTTCCTGCGCACAATGCCCCATCGCTTGCGAGCAAATGTCCATTGTCAAAACAGGCCCCTTTGCGGGTGCCATGACCGGTGTGGAATATGAAGCCTTGCAGGCTAACAGCTGCAATTTGGGGATTTCAGATATTCGTGCCAGCATCCAGCTACTGGAGATTGCCGACCACGATGGCATGGATAGCATGACCATGGGCGTTACCATTTCTTATGCGATGGAATGCTACGAGCGCGGTGTATTGAAGAAAGAAGACTTTGCCTGTAAATCCTACCCCGAAGGGCTGGAAATGCGCTTTGGCAACGCTGAAGCCGCAATTGCACTCGCTAAGATGATCCGCGATCGCGAAGGCATTGGCGATCTTCTATCAAACGGAACCCGCATTGCCAGCAAGATTATTGATGCTGAACGCGGCACGGAATCCTGGAAATGGGCAATGAATACCAAAGGCTTAGAATGCCCCGGCTATGACGCTCGCTCGCTCAAAACTTTTGCCATCGGTTTGGCAGTAGGCACGCGCGGCGGCTGCCACAACCGCTCGGCTGCCTATGACCCGGACATGAAGGGCGAGACGAACCGCTTCACGCTGGACGAAACCCGCGGAAAAGTAGCCGCAGAATCTGAGGAATACGCTGCAGTTTATGATACACTGCCCCTTTGCAAATTCATCCGCCGCTGCTTCACCGGTAAAGCTGACCGCTCGGGAGCTTGGCCAACAATCGCAAAGCTGATCAACGCCACCACCGGTTGGAACTTCGGCTATGATGATGTTGACCTCATTGGCGTACGTGCGACGAATATTAAGAAGGCTTTCAATATCCGCGAAGGTTGGAAACCAGAAGATGATGACTTGCCTTGGCGTTGGAAACATGAGCCATTCACCAAAGGGCCTGCTGCTGGTGTGGTCGTAACGGATGAAGAATTAGCTTACGGAAAACAACTCTATTACAAAGCCAAAGGCTGGACGGAAGATGGCATGATCCCTAAGGAACTGTTGATTAAACTGGGAATGCCGGATGTAGCTGAAGAAATAGGTGTTTAAGGAGAATTATGGTTGCTTCTACGACGAAGTACGACTACATTTATTGTGACCCAATTAAATGCGTGGGCTGTCAGCTGTGCGAATATGTTTGTTCATTCACCAAAACTGGCGAATATAACTCTTATCGCAGCCGCATCCGCACCGTGCGGGTAGATGAAGTCTTGATGACGTCCATCGCCTGCCGTACCTGCGAAAATGCACCTTGTGTTGTGGTTTGCCCACGGGATGCACTCACGCAGGACGCAGAGAAGGGCATCATCCGTGTTGATTCAACCAAGTGTGATGGCTGTGCTTGGTGTGTAGAAGCCTGCGATTTCGGTGCTATCTCGATCAACCCCGCAACCAAGTTAGCCGAGATTTGCGATCAATGCGAAAACGAAGAAGGCGGACCACAATGCGTAAAATGGTGCCCGAAAGAAGCGCTTTCGCTGACTAACCCAGACAGGATTTCGCAAAAGAGCCGGCGTGAGCTGATCAAAGATAGCTTGGAATTCCCAACGAAAGCTAAGGATCCTCGATGAGCGAGGCACTAGACATCCCGGAAGAAGAATTACGCATCGGTGTATACGTTTGCCATTGCGGTAGCAATATCGCCGGCGTAATTCCACCCAAAGAAGTGGCGGAATTTGCTGCCACTTTGCCCGGCGTCGTGCATGCCACCGATACCTTGTATGCCTGTGCAGATAGTGGCCAAAGCCTTATCAAAGAAGACATCAAAAAGTACAAACTCAACCGCGTGGTTGTTTCAGCTTGCTCAGTGCGCATGCACGAGCCTACTTTCCGTGGAGCCGTTGCCGAAGCTGGTTTAAATCCTTTCCTCATGGAAATGGCGAATATCCGCGAGCAATGCACATGGGCGCATGGCCACGACCCAGATGGTGCACTCAAAAAAGCCAAAGATCTGACTGCAGCAGCTGTCGCTAAGGTTTCTTTCTTGCAGCCGCTCGATATGATCCGCGTACCTGTTTCTAAAAGAGCTTTGGTGATTGGCGGGGGCGTTGCTGGAATCAGCGCAGCATTGGATTTAGCCGAGCAAAATATTCCTGTCACCCTCGTAGAAAAAGAACCAACGATTGGAGGGGTCATGGCACAACTCAACAAGACCTTTCCAACGATGGACTGTAGTATATGAATTCTTGCCCCCAAGATGGTTGACGCGGCGCGTCAGCCCCTGATTGAAGTAAAAACTTATACAGAAGTCGAAAAAGTCGAAGGTTTCGTCGGGAATTTTAAAGTCACTCTAAGGGAGAAATCCAAATACGTGCGAGCCGATCGATGCAATGGCTGCGGCGATTGCGCTAAGGTATGCCCTGTTGAAATCCCGAATTACTTCGAAATGAACCTTGCTCCGCGCAAGGCAATTTACATCCCAATGAGCCAATCGGTACCCTTGATCTACACTGTAGATCTGGACGCTTGCATCCATTGCTATAAGTGTGTCGAAGCTTGCGGAGCGCTGCAAGCCATTGACTTCAGCATGCAAGACAAGATCGTGGAGGAAGACATCGGCGCCATCGTTGTTGCGACAGGGTTTAGCCACTTTGACCCCACCCCCATGGAAGAGTATGGCTATAACCGCTATCCGAACGTGATTACTGCTATTGAGATGGAACGCCTGAATAACTCAGCAGGTCCCACATCTGGACGGCTGATCCGCCCGAGCGACGGTAAAGTTCCGCAGAAGTTAGCTTTTATCAACTGTGTCGGCTCACGCGATAAGCGTTTCAACCCTGGCTGCTCGAACTTCTGCTGCATGTATTCCATCAAGAATGCAGTGCTGCTTAAACAGATGAACCCTAATGTGGATATCAGCATCTATTACATCGATATCCGCACACCTTCCAAAGGCTACGAAGAGTTTTACGACCGTGCCCGCTCAATGGGTATTCATTTCATCCAAGGGCGGCCGGCGATGATCACCGAAGACCCACAAACGCACAATCTGTTCATCCAATCCGAAGATATCGCCCTTGGGCGGGTGGTCGAGCATGAGTATGACATGGTCATGCTCAATCAGGCTGCCATCCCTCAGCCTGACCAGGAAAAAATGAGCTCGGTCCTTAATGTGGCGCGCTCCCCAGGCGGCTGGTATATGGAATACCACCCCAAGCTTCGCCCGCTCGATAGCCCAACGGATGGTATATTCTTTGCCGGTGCCTGCCAAGGGCCCAAAGACATCCCCGCGAGCGTAGCCCAAGGCTCAGCTGCAGCTTCCCGCGCCTCGCGTGTGCTGCATTCGGATAGCTGGCAAATCGAACCGACTGTTGCTGTGGTATGGTCCGACCGCTGCGTGAGTGCCCAGGGCAAACCCTGCGGCATTTGCGAGCGCAGCTGCCCCTATGGTGCCATTGATTATCAACAAGGCAGAGCTGCAGAGGTTATCACTGCCAAGTGCCACGGCTGCGGCGGCTGTGTCGCGGAGTGCCCGCATGACGCTATCACCCAGCTGCACTATACCGATGCCCAAATTCTCGCTCAAATCCGCACCCTTCTTGCTGAGGAACCCCACAAGAAGATCTTAGCCTTTCGCTGCCATTGGTGCTCCTATGGCGGCGCCGATCTGGCTGGAACTAGCCATTTTGAATACACATCCAATGAGCGCGGTCTCAAGGTGATGTGCTCAGCACGCATGGATACAGATTTTATCTATGAAGCGTATCGCTTAGGCGCTGGAGCGGTGCTCTACTCTGGCTGCCACCCGCAGGACTGCCATTACATTACTGGGCAAGTGGTGGGCGCAAAACGCGCCAAACGCTTAGAAACCATCTTCGAACGCATGAAAATGACGCCGGGGCGCTTCCGCGTAGAATGGATTAGCGCCGCCGAGGGAGATAAATATGCGCACGTGCTCAATGAAATGCAAGCCACACTGGATGCCATGCCGGAAGAAGAATTGCTCGCAGAAATCGACCGTTTGCGCCCGGAAATGGAAAAACGCCTTGGCCGCTTAGGGACTATCCCAGGCGTGGGACCAGCCTTAGACTATACACAGGGCATCATTGAAGCCATGCTTAGCAAAGAGGTGGCGGTGAAATGAACAATACTACCTTTGCAGAAGAAGTCAAAGCCCTGCCCGGTGGTGAATCTTTAGAAATGTGCTATTCATGCGGAACGTGCACCAGCCAGTGCATGGTCCAGCTCAAGCAGGAGCCGGAATATAACCCACGGCGGTTGCTTCGCTTGGTGATGATGGAAATGCGCGCGGAAGCCTATACAAACCCCACAACCTGGCTGTGCTCTGCGTGCGACCTATGCTACCCGGCTTGTCCGCAGCAAATACATATTTCCAGCGTTATAACTGCAGTCAAGCAAATCGCCTCACAAAATGGGATCAAGACGCCTTTAGCAACCTCAGTGGTCAACCAGCAAACTTGTGTAGCTTGTGGCTTGTGCGTTGAGGTTTGCCCGTATGACGCTATCAGCTTGCAGGTGATCAAAGTGCCTTATCGCGGTGCTGTGCCAGTCGCCGTCGTGGAGAGCAGTTTGTGCATGGCTTGCGGGCTCTGCGGTGCCGCCTGCCGCTCCAATTCAATCGGCATCCCAGAGGAATACTCGGATTTAGACGTCATCGAGGATATCTGGTCCTGGCTGCGGCCCGAAGGAGCCAGCCTATGAGCACTACTCCCATGAAAATTGCCCTGTTCCAATGCCGCTGGTGCTTGTATTCGCCCGAAGACCAAGCTTGGGTGGATAACGACCTGCCCAAGAATATCCATCTGGTCAAAGTGCCCTGCACAGGCCGTATCGACCCGCTTTTCATCCTCAATGCCGTGCAAGGCGGCGCAGATGGCGTGATGGTTAGCGGCTGCCTGCCAGAAAAATGCCACTTCAAGGAAGGCAACCTAGCTGCCCGAAGGCAGTTAGCCGAATTTAGCCAATTTTTAGATTACATCGGTTACGCGCAAGACCGTGTGCGCTTCGTTTGGCTCGATTTACAAGACCGCGGGCGTATCCAGCAAGAACTCGCAGCTTTTGAGCGCACTTTAGAGACACTCGGGCAAGCGCAAGCCCTCGCCACACGGGCCCCCATTGCAATGGGAGGCGCCCATGACTGAGCTGGAGACCAAAATCCGCGCCGAAGCGGAACGCCTACTTTCCGAAAGCCTCGTTGATGTGGTCATCGCCTTCCGCCAGGAAGATGCCCCGCTGCATCCGCAGCCAGCGTTCTTCACTCGAGCCGAAGAACTGGAAAGCCTAGCCTATAATGGTTTGTGCGCCAATAACTTAGCCAATTACCTCACCCGTTACCCGCAAGAGACACGCATCGGCATGGTGGTACGCGGCTGCGAGAACCGCTCGGTCAATGCGCTGCTTGTCGAGAAACAGCATACCCGCGAAAATCTGGTGCTCATTGGCGTCCCTTGCGAGGGCATCCTCGATTGGCGCCGCATTGTGGCGCTCACCGGCGAAAACGTGTTTTCTGTGGAAGAGAAGGGCGAATCTGTGTGCGTTCACACCCGCGAGAATACCTTCGCGCTTTCTCGCGTAGAGCTGCTGCACCCTTCCTGCCAGCGCTGTCTGCATCCCAACCCAATCTCAGCGGACGTTCTTTTGGGCGACCCCAAGCCAGAAGGCGACCCACATCTCATGCGCTTGCGCATCGCTGAGCTGGAAGCCCTAACTCCAGCCGAACGCAATGCTTGGTTCAAACACGAAGCTGAACGCTGCATCCGTTGCTACGCTTGCCGCGAAGCCTGCCCGATGTGCTATTGCACCGAATGCTTTGTAGATCACACGGAACCACGCTGGACAGATAGTGGCGTCACACCGGCTGGTATGCAAGCCTGGCATATCATCCGCGCTTTTCATCAAAGCGGGCGCTGCACCAGCTGCGGCGCTTGCGAACGCGCCTGCCCAATGGATATCCAAATGACCTACCTTACCGACAAACTCAACTTGGATATGATAGATGCATATCAATTCGAGGTTGGAATGGATACAACAACCCAGCCGCCATTTGCAACCCTCACGTTGGATGATAAAAACCGCTTTATTACCCAAGGGAAACGATCATGACTTATCG
This sequence comes from Candidatus Mesolinea sp. UBA5823, assembly GCA_002417685.1. Classification (GTDB taxonomy): domain Bacteria; phylum Chloroflexota; class Anaerolineae; order Anaerolineales; family Anaerolineaceae; genus Mesolinea. The sequence continues at coordinate 1,679 of DICP01000063.1, read as the reverse complement.
CTTACCAAAAAAAGATTTAGATCAAACTTTGCGAGGCTGGGCAAATCAAGCTGAAGTTTTTGTACCTCAAAAACGCGAAGGCTATGCGCAGTTCTTGCCCTGGGAGGCTGGCGCAGAGCTGCTCTTAGATGAGCCTCACAACACGCGTTTCCCGCCTAAAGACTTCTTCCTACCCCAATCGGAAACGTTGCTGACTTATAACCGCAAGCTCAGCCAATTAGAAATGCCAGCCTTGCAAATCTCTCCCCGCATTATCTTTGGCATCCGCCCGTGTGATGCTCGCGCAGTAGCGCTGCTGGATACCGTTTTTGCCACCGCAGATAACCCCGATCCTTACTGGCAAGCGCGCAGAGAACAAACTATCCTTATCGGCGTGGGCTGCAACCAACCCGCTACCACCTGCTTTTGCACCTCAGTTGGTTCCAGCCCCTTTGATCACGCTGTCTTGGACGTTCTACTCACGGACTTAGGCGAGGCTTACTTTGTTGAAGCATTCACCGAGCGCGGCGAAGCCCTTTTTGCCAACCTGGCATCAGCCGATGCGAACGATGCTGAGCAAGCTGACAAAATAAAGCAGCAAGCATCGGCGCTGCTCGAGCCGGCTTTCACCACGGATAACCTCAAAGACCATCTGGACCAGATTTTTGATAGCTCTTTGTGGAATGAATTTGCCCAATCCTGCCTCGGCTGCGGGATCTGTACCTTCCTCTGCCCCACCTGCTTCTGCTTTGATATTGTGGACGAAGCCCAGCGCGATGAACGTGTGCGTAACTGGGATACTTGCATGTTTCGTGTTTACTCCCTGGAAGCTTCCGGGCACAACCCGCGTCCCTCGCGCGCTGAACGCACCCGCCAGCGCTTGATGCATAAATTTAGCTACTGGTTGGAACATGCCGATCAATTTGGCTGCACCGGCTGCGGGCGATGTGTTCGTTACTGCCCAGTAGGTTTAGATATCCGCGCGATGATCCGCAAGGCTGCTGCCACCCCAAGCGAGGTTATGCATGCTAACTAATACCTACCAAAACCCATACTTGCCCACGCCCATGCATGTGCTGCGTGCCTATTACGAGTCCACGGACCGTACCTTGAAGACGCTCGAGCTTTCTTTTGATAACCCGCAAGATAGCGTGGCATTCTTCCGCAAGTTCAACCCCGGTCAGTTTTGTCAGCTTTCCGTCTTTGGCAAAGGCGAATCCCCTCT
>DICP01000063.1:0-457 GCA_002417685.1 Candidatus Mesolinea sp. UBA5823 | reverse complement strand
GACCCCATCGGCATGCGCGGACCATTGGGCAACGGCTTCCCTATCGAGGCATGGAAGGGCAAGAACTTGGTGATCATTGGCGGAGGATGTGCGTTTTCCACGCTCTATGCCCTCACCAAGCACGTGCAGCACCCACAAAATCGCCCTGATTTTGGGCAAATTATTGTCATCTATGGCGCCCGTTCCTCCGGTTTGTGCATGTATAAGCATGATATTCAGAGTTGGTACAAACGTGAGGATATGGAAGTGCACCAAGCCATTGATATCCCGGAAGAAGACTGGACGCACCATGTTGGCTATGTGCCTGATGTGGTCAAGCAAGTTGCGCCTTCACCGGTGAACGCTGTTGCTGTGGTCTGTGGTCCGCCAATCATGACTAAATTTACGCTCCCAGCCTTAGTGCAATTGGGTTTTCCGCCCGAAGCAATTTTTACATCGCTCGAAAAACGCATGAAAT
>DICP01000099.1:401-6662 GCA_002417685.1 Candidatus Mesolinea sp. UBA5823 | reverse complement strand
ATCTCCACCAACACCACCGAGGTTACACGTTTCGGCATCGACCCCGATAATATGTTTGAATTTTGGGATTGGGTTGGCGGGCGTTTCTCGGTTTGGTCTGCAATTGGTCTTTCTGTGGCAATTTCGATTGGTATGGATAATTTCGAAGCCTTCCTGCACGGCGCTTATCTGGCAGACCAATACTTCCGCTACACACCCTTTGAGCGCAACATTCCAGTCGTGATGGCAGTTTTGGGCATTTGGTACAACAACTTCTTCGGCGCCCACACCCAAGCCATCCTGCCGTATGACCAATACTTGGAATACCTGCCGGCTTATCTGCAGCAAGCTGAAATGGAAAGCAACGGCAAGTGCGTCACCCGGCAAGGGGAGTCTGTAACCTACGCAACTGGCCCGATTATTTGGGGTCAGCAGGGCACCAATGGCCAACACGCCTTTTACCAGCTTATTCACCAAGGCACCCAGCTTGTCCCATCCGACTTTTTTGCCGCCATCGAGAGCCAAAACCCTTTAGAAGATCATCATACCTTACTGCTCTCTAACTTCTTAGCTCAGACTGAAGCCCTCATGAAAGGCCGAACAGTTGAGGAAGCCCGGACAGAGCTGATAGCTCAAGGTGTTTCCGGCGAGCGCTTGGAGCTCCTGGCGCAGGCTAAAACCTTCCCCGGCAACCGTCCGAGCAGCTCCTTTCTCTACCCCAACCTGACGCCAGAAGTCCTCGGCAGCTTGATTGCACTTTATGAGCACAAAATTTTCACTCAAGGCGTTATCTGGAATATCAATTCCTTCGATCAGATGGGCGTGGAGCTGGGCAAGCAGCTGGCTAACCAGATAATCCCTGAGCTAACCAGCCCTGAGCCAGCCACGCAGCACGATGCCTCTACTAATGGGTTGATCAATGCAATCAAGGGGCAGCGCGCCCAGCCTAAAGCTTGAGTATCGCCAGCAATTTAGGAAACAAAAAATAAATTACTCTGAAAATCGGCAGGTAATTTTATTGAAAGATTAATTCGCTTTTCGCCTTTGCGCGATAGCGTTCAAGAGCGTGTTAAACGCATCTGCAAAGGATTTCACTCCTTCGTCTTCTAACTCAGCCGTAACTTTATTATACGAAATGCCCAACTTTTCTAATTGCGCGAAGACATCGCGCGCACCTTCCAGGTCTTCTTCCAGACTGGGACGTACCTCACCATGATCCAGAAACGCTGCCAGCGTCTGTGGCGGGACAGTATTGACCGTACCCTTTCCAATTAGCTCTTCCACATAGCGTACATCACGGTAAGCAGGGTTTTTGGTGCTGGTGGATGCCCATAATGGCCGTTGTATCTGCCCTCCTTGTTTTTGTAAGGCGATAAAACGCTCCGAGCCGGCGATTTCTTTAAAGGCTGCATAAGCCAAACGGGCGTTAGCAATCGCAGCCTTGCCCAACAATTGTTCTGCCTGTGCTGCTCTAGCTCCACCTTCATTGATAATCTTTTGCAACTGTGAATCAATTTTGCTGTCCATGCGTGACACAAAAAAGGATGCTACCGATGCTACCCGGCCTAAAGGCAAGCCGGCGTTCAAACGCTCTTCCAAGCCTTTCAGATAAGCCTCCACAACCTCGCGGTAGCGCTCAATTGAAAATATGAGGGTAGCATTGACATTAACCCCAGCTGCAATTGCTGCAGTAATCGCCGGTAAGCCAGCAGAGGTAGCCGGTATCTTGATCATCAGATTGGGGCGGTTCACCCTTTGCCAGATTTCTTTGGCTTGCACAAGCGTAGCTTCACTATCGTAAGCCAAATCAGGGCTCACTTCCAAGCTGACGTAGCCATCGCCGCCTTGGGTCTGCTGGTATAGGGGGGCAAAGAGATCAGCTGCTGCTTGAATATCCTCAATCGCTAAGCGGAAAAAGATTTCTTCCGGTTGTAAGCTTGGATCCCCCAAAGAAATTAAGCTTTCATCATAATCCGTCGAATTTGTAATTGCTTGCATAAAAATGGTCGGATTAGAAGTAACGCCGCGGATTTCACCGCGCGCAATCATGCCTTCCATCTCGCCATTATGCAGCATCCCACGCCGAATGCTATCGAACCACAAGGACTGCCCTAACTCAAGTAATTGCATTGCTCTATTCATTTTTTGTCTTCTTTCATAGCGGTGTATCCGTTGCCTTCACTTTCCAACTGGCTGCGAAACAGCCAATGCTTCGAGTGCCAATTCTGACACGCGCTCCGGTGTGAAGCCAAACATTTTAAATACAACTTCGCCAGGAGCTGAAGCACCAAAGTGGTCAATTGCTAAAATGCGCCCTTGCTCACCGACCCACTGCCGCCAGCCTTGTGCAACACCAGCCTCAACAGCAACCCTTGCGCGTACTTCCGGTAAAAGCACTGAATCCTGATAAGCTTGATCTTGCTCTGCAAAAAGCTCCCAGCTGGGGAAGGATACCAGCCTCACTGAGCGGCCCAGTTCCACCAAGCGCTGCCCAGCCTCTACGATCAGGCTCACCTCCGAGCCGCTAGCCATCAAGATGACTTCTGGCTGCCCTCCGCCTAGATCCGCTAATACGTATGCTCCGCGCTGAACACCTTCGGCTGAGGCAAACTGGCTGCGGTCGAGAGTAGGCAGGTTCTGGCGGGTCAGGACTAGTGCAGTTGGGCGGTGGCGGTTCTCAATAGCAATTTTCCAAGCTTGCACTACCTCATTGGCATCTGCCGGCCGCAACGTGATCAGGTTAGGAATGCAGCGCAATGCAGCTAGCTGCTCCACCGGCTGATGCGTGGGTCCATCTTCACCTACACCGATGCTATCATGGGTAAAGACCCAAACCGAACCCAAATGCGACAGTGCTGAGATGCGGATTGCCGGCCGCATATAATCCGAGAATACCAAAAATGTGGAGCCAAAGGGGATAAAACCTCCGTTATAAGCCAGCCCATTAATGATGGCACCCATGCTATGCTCACGCACGCCAAAGTGTACATTGCGCCCCTCATAGCTATCCTCTTCACCAGGCTTCAGCGCCGGGAAAAAGGCTTTGGAGCTGTCGATCCACGTCTTGGTGGAGGGAGCTAAATCCGCCGAGCCGCCAAAAAGCTCGGGCAGCTTAGGCGCTAGGGCGTTCAAGACCTTGCCGGAAGAAACCCGCGTAGCCATGCCTTTCGCATCCGCAGGAAACTCCGGCAAACTTTCCTCCCAACCAGAGGGCAATTGCCCATTCAGCCGGCGCTCGAGCTCAGCTGCGAGTTCAGGGTAAGCTTGACTATAGGCAGCCCACTTCAGCTTCCAGGCAGCTTCTAAATCCGCGCCTTTCTTTTGCGCTTGGCGGTAAAAGGCTAAAGCGTCTTCCGGTACATAAAAGCGCGGCTCCTGCGGCCAACCAAGAGCATCTTTGGCACCGGCTAATTCCGCCTCTCCGGGTGGTTCCCCGTGTGAGGAAGCCTTGCCGGCTTTGGTCGGCAAGCCGTAGCCAATGATATTACGCACGCAAATCAGCGACGGGCGTGGATCCTGCTTGGCTGCACTAATTGCGCGGTCGATCACTTCCACATCCAACCCATCGGGCACAGACTGCACATGCCAGCCGTAAGCTTCAAAGCGTTTGGCACGGTCTTCCGTAAATGCCAGCTCCGTTGGACCTTCAATCGAAATGTGGTTATCATCGTAGAGGTAGATCAGCTTGCCCAGGCGCAAGGTTCCGGCTAATGAAGCAGCTTCGCTTGCCACCCCTTCCATCAGATCGCCATCAGTAACAATGCCGTAAATATAATGATTGATAATATCAAATCCAGGCCGGTTATATACCTTAGCTAAGTGTGCCTCAGCGATCGCCATGCCTACACCATTGGCAAACCCTTGCCCTAAAGGACCTGTGGTAGTTTCTACCCCCGGCGTGAGGCCAAACTCGGGGTGACCAGGTGTGCGGCTGCCCCACTGGCGGAAGTTCTTAATCTCCTCTAAGCTCAGGTCGTAACCAGTGAGATAAAGCAGGGCGTATAGTAGCATAGAACCATGCCCACCCGAAAGGATAAAGCGATCGCGGTTTGGCCAGGTTGGGTTAGCTGGGTTATGCCGCAGGTGCCGCGTCCAAATTGTAAAGGCGGAGGGAGCAGCGCCCATCGGTAAGCCGGGATGGCCAGAATTGGCTTGTTGAATAGCATCGGCAGCTAAAAATCGGATCGTATTGATGAGCTTCTTTTGAAATTCGTCTTGCATAGTTACCTCGTTTCGAAGGGCATATTCTTTAATAATTACGCAATTCTATTCACGTCGTCGAAGCTCTCTTCCAAGCCTCGCGCATGCGGTGATAGGTTTCTTCCAATGTTTCAGGTAAAACGCGCGTTTGACCAATCACAGAGACAAAATTGGCATCCCCCTGCCAGCGCGGCACCACGTGCATGTGCAAATGCTCGGTGATTCCGGCACCCGCTACAGCACCAAGGTTCATTCCAATATTAAAGCCTTGTGGTTGGTATTCCTGCCCCAACACACGCACAGCTTTTTGGGTCAGCTGCATCATTTCCAGCAAAGTATCATCTGGCAGATCTGCCAAGTCTTTGCTATGCATATAAGGCACTACCATCAGGTGGCCGCTGGTATAAGGGTAGCGGTTGAGTATGACGAAAGCGAGCTTTCCAGGGAAAACGATTAAGTTCTCGGGATTATCGGGTTGTTTAGCAGCCTCGCAGAACACACATGCAGGTTTGTTTTTATCACGGTCGAAGTATTCTTTGCGCCAGGGGGAATAAATGTGGTCCATGCGTGCTATTTTATCTTAAAATCAGGGTTATTCCGGAATTTTGATCCATTGACAACCTCTAGATCCCTGCGTACAATATGACCGTTTAGTCATTTTCCCAGAGGAGAGCTCTATGCCCAGCACCACTTTCTTTAACTTACCCGAAGCCAAACGCACCATCATCGAAGCAGCTGCCATTCGCGAGTTTGCCGCGCATGGCTTCGAAGGCGCCGGTGTCAATGCTATCGTTGCCGGCGCAGGTATTGCCAAAGGCTCATTTTACCAATACTTTACAGATAAAGCCGACCTTTTCCAACATGTGCTCACGTTGGTACAGCGTAAAAAGCTCTCTTTAGCTTCCTCACTACCGCCCACCGCTAACTCCCGCGATATCTTCGCCTATCTGCGCTGGCTCTTCCAAATGGAGCTCCTCTTCGAACTGCGCGAGCCAGAATTAGCCCGCATCGAGCACCATGCCTACCTTCAAGAACCAGATAACCCGCGTGTAATGGGCGGTCCCGAGTATTTCAATGACCTGCTCACCCAAGGGTTAATGCACGAAGATTTAGCCCTGTATGTAGATACGCTGCTCGCAGCGGACGTATTGGGTGGGGTGTTTCACGCGCTCGGACGTTACCTCGTTCCACGTTTGGAAGACCGAGCAGCAGCCATCATCGAAGGCAGTGTGCCGATCACCGAAGAACCGTTGGCACAGAGCCTGCTGGATAACCTCATGGAGATCTTAGAGGCTGGCTTGGCACGCGATCCAGCCATTCGCAAGGAGTTTTTCCCGAAGTAAGCCTCGGGGTCAGAGCTCTCCGCTGGAATTAGAGAAGCGGTACAGTGATCGGGGGCACAACGCCCAGGCAGGTGCCCACCTGATAAGCCCCACGGATCCAAGCATGATCCGAGGGGATCACCTTATGCCGATCCACCACCTCTTCCAATGGGACGCTGCCCATCTGGTCGTTCAGCCGCCGTGCCATGCGTCCAAACTGCCCATTCACAACCATGAGCGCGCTCCACTCAGCCAATTGCGTAGCAAGCAAGCGGTCAGCAGCTGTTGGCGTGCCCCCGCGCACCAATGATCCTAAAATCGTAATACGTGTTTCTAAGCCAGTCTCCTCCCGTAAGCGCCGGGCTAGCAGCATCGTTTCACCAGAGTAGGAGCTGCTGATGCGTTCAACTTCCTGGTCAACCTCCTGAGTGTCTTCGGCTTCTCGTTGGGCTTTCAGGCGGGCAGCACGTTCCACAAAGTCCACTAGCTCTTGTGAGCGGGCATTTTCTGCCACTGCCACGAGAGAGAAATTACGGCCAGCACGTTTGCGGTCGAGGATCGCATTGACCACCAGCTTCATATCATAGGGGAATTCCGGAATGAGAATCACATCTGCGCCAGCGGCTAAGCCTGCCCCAAGCGTAAGCCAGCCAGCGTGCAAGCCCATCAACTCAACGATCATAATGCGGTGGGTAGCATTCGCTGTAGTATGCAGCCGGTCAATTGCTTGAGTGGCAATCTCGCGCGCTGTATCAAACCC
>DICP01000099.1:0-382 GCA_002417685.1 Candidatus Mesolinea sp. UBA5823 | reverse complement strand
CCAATGCAGACCAGCGCATCTAACTTGTGACGCTTGTACGTCTCCACGGCTTGGTCGGTCATATCCACCGGTCCCTTATCTGTGGGCATAGCTTGGGGTAAGCTGCGGCTGATGCCTAGGATCGTGCCACCCTGAGTAAGGATGCCAGAAAAAGCATTGCTGCTCAGTTCCATGGTGCGATCTTCCACCAATCCAGTGAAACCATCACGGAAGCCGATCAGTTCCACGCTGCCCTCATTGGTGATGGCTTTTCCAAACCCACGAATAGCAGCATTAACGCCCGGCGAATCCCCACCGGCGGTTAGCAACCCAACCTTTTTGCTCATAAACACCTCACTGGAAAATACATTGGAGTAATTATACCCTACGGGTACTTTACCCT
>DICP01000076.1 GCA_002417685.1 Candidatus Mesolinea sp. UBA5823 | reverse complement strand
TTGATTCCCCTCCCCAGCGGCTCGTTTTAGTGTAAAACTTTCCGCCCGACGCTGGTGAGGGGAAAAATGTATCCTGAGATTATGAAAACTGAAGAGGCTGGAGATAATCAATGGACGAGCGTTTTTCAGCCTTTTCATGCAACATGATTGACAAGAAGAGGATGAAGGATAAATTTCCAAGAAAAACCTAGACTGGCGACTATATCCACTGAACAGGACATTTCTAAATTGCCAGTATTAGGACATTTCTATGTAGCCATGACAAAATTCCCCAGCCTATCTTTTTCTGTTTGGTTAAATAATTAAAGCCGCCCCAGAGATTAGGGCGGCTTTTTGTTCCATATCTTTTTTAGCTTTCAGCTTAGCCTGCAGAAGCTACTTCCGCGGCTGGCGCATCGGTAGAAACATTCTCGGAGGAGCTTTTTGGCTTTTTGCTAAAGAATAATTCACCTTCAGGGCTTTTATCTACCAGTACTGTATCGCCCATCTTGAAACTGCCTTGCAGTACTTCTTTTGCCAGCGGGCTTTCCAAGTATTTTTGAATGGCTCGTTTGAGTGGTCGAGCACCCAGCAGCGGGTCAAAGCCCTGATCAGCGAGCCAAGACTTCGCTTCGGCGCTGACTTCCATGGCAATGCCATTTTCAGCAATGCGTTCTGCTAACTCTTCTAGCTGCAAGTCCACTATTCCTAGCACATCTTCATGGCTTAGCGGCGAGAACATAATGATCTCATCGATGCGGTTCAGAAACTCCGGTCGAAATGCGCTCTTGAGCGCTTTATCGATCTTCTCATGTGCCACTTTGATATCATCACTATCATCCTCGTTCAGGAAGCCTAAAGTGCCACCTTTATTGACGAATTCCGTCCCTAGGTTGCTGGTCATGATTAACACTGTGTTGCGAAAGTCAACCACATGCCCTTGACCATCGGTCAGTCTGCCGTCATCCAGCACTTGCAGCAAGGCATTCCAAACTTCTGGATGTGCCTTCTCAATTTCATCGAAGAGGATCACCCGATATGGNNGTGTGCTGCTCGCGATATTCACTCATATCGATGCGCAGTAGAGCTTCTTCATCATCGAAGAGGAACTCAGCTAAGGCTTTAGCCAACTCGGTTTTCCCCACACCAGAAGGACCAATGAAGATAAAGCTGCCACTTGGGCGGCGCGGGTCCTTTAAGCCGGATCGTGCCCGGCGGATAGCATCCGAAATCGCCTTGATGGCTTCATCTTGTCCGATAATGCGTTCGTGCAGACGCTCTTCCATGTGGACTAACTTATCAGCTTCACTTTCCATCAGCTGGCTAAGGGGAATACCCGTCCACTGATGAATGACATCGGCAATATCGTTCATGTCGACGGTTTCATCCAACTTGTGTTCTGCTTCCCACTGCATCCGGTTAGCATTGAATTCCTGCTCCAAGCGCAGCCGATCAGCTTTCATCATCACAGCACGTTCATAGTCACGTTGTGAAACAGCTTGTTCCTCTTCTGCTGCCAAACGCTCGATTTCACGTTTTTGCTCTTTGAGATTATCAGGCAGAGAATATAAAGCCACGCGCAGCTTCGCGGCTGCTTCATCCATCAGGTCGATAGCTTTATCGGGCAGTCTCCGCTCGGTCATGTAGCGCGCAGAGAGCCTGGCAGCCGCACTGAGCGCATCATCCGAGATTGAAATGCCGTGGTGTGCCTCATAGCGCTCACGCAAACTATGCAACATCGCAATGGTATCGTCGATACTCGGTTCTTCCACAAAAATAGGAGCAAAGCGGCGCTCCAATGCCGCATCTTTTTCAATATACTTATGGTACTCATCCAAAGTGGTAGCACCAATACATTGCAAATCTCCGCGAGCTAAAGCCGGCTTGAGCATGTTGGAAGCATCCATTGCCCCTTGGGCTGCGCCGGCACCCACAACCGTATGCAGCTCGTCAATGAACAAAATGATTTCGCCTTTGGATTGCTCAATTTCATCGATGCAAGCCTTCAGGCGCTCTTCAAATTCACCACGGAAGCGCGTCCCAGCAATCATCGACCCCAGATCCAGCGAAACCACTTTGCGGTTCTCCAGGATCTCAGGAACATCATTGTTGGTAATTTTCTGCGCTAAACCTTCTACGATTGCAGTCTTTCCCACGCCGGCTTCACCAATGAGAACAGGGTTATTCTTTGTTCGACGGCAGAGAATCTGGATCAATCGGGTAATCTCAACCTCCCGGCCATAAATCGGATCCAACTTGCCTTCTTCAGCCAATCTGGTTAGGTCGCGGGAGTATTTTTCCAACGTCTTATAATGGGTCTCCGCCTTCGACTCCGACCGTTGTGGTCTTCCCACACCGCGGATAACTTGAATGGCGTCAATTACATTTTGGCGATTCAAGCCTGCCTCTTCTAACGCGCGCGCCAAAGGCGTGTTCCGTTCGGCTAAAATCGCTAAAAACATGTGCTCGGTTGAAATGTACTCATCACCCATGCGATTGGCTTCGTTATTCGCCACGTCAACCATCGTGCGCACACGATTTGTCATGAAGATCGGGCCAGAATTCCCGCCCCAAATATTCGCTTTGGGGGTTGTTCGTAAAATTTTATCGACCTTTTCGGTCAACTTCGTCACATCAATATTTAAAAGATCCAAGATTTGCGTCACCATGCCATCTGGCTGTTCTACTAAAGCCAGCATGATATGTTCGGTCTCGATCAGGTTATGACCATAGCGCTGAATAATCTCAGCTGCACGGTTAGCAACATCCTGAGCTCTTTCAGAAAATTTATCAAAAGGTACCATGTTTTTTTCCTTCTATTGTTGATTTGCTAGTATTAATTGAGTTGCAAATCTTATTCCAATGCTGACATTGTACGATGCATTTATTAGAATAGAGTAAATGTTAAAGGATTAACATTGCATCGCCAAAAGAATAAAAACGATAGCGCTCTGCCTTGGCAATCTCGTAAGCCTGAAGGATTTTCTCTCGCCCAGCAAAGGCGCTTACTAACATGATCAGCGTCGATTTTGGTAAGTGAAAATTCGTAATCATTCCATCGATCCCGTGGAATTTGTAACCGGGTAGGATATACAGCCCGGTCTGCCCAGAAAAAGGCTTTACCAAGCCATCTTCTGAGTGACTCGCTGCGCTCTCCAAGGTACGCACACTGGTAGTGCCCACAGCAATGATCCGCCCACCTTGCTGGCGAGCCTGGTTGATTTGATCAGCTGTAGTTTGATTTAGCTCACACCATTCCGTGTGGATTTTGTGGGTCTGCGGATCGCTTTCCGTCACGGGTGCAAAAGTGTCTAACCCAACATGAAGTGTAATCTCGGCAAAACCAATCCCTTCATCTTTTAAAGCTTGGATCAAGCTCTCTGTGAAGTGCAAGCCTGCAGTTGGCGCCGCTGCTGAACCTGGGATTTTGCTATAAACCGTCTGATAGCGCTCAGGATCGACATTAGGGTTATGAATATAAGGCGGTAAAGGGGTATGCCCCGCTTCGGCGTAATACGCTTCAATAGGGTCAGCAAAGGTTATCAGCCGCTTAGCACCATCCAGCACAGCAGTAATCTGTGCCCGCGGACCATGCTCGATCTGCAGCTCCACGCCTTCGCGCATACCTTTCCCTCCAACAAGGCACTCCCACGTGGTTTTATTAATCTGACGCAGGAGGAGTACTTCCACCTTACCCTTACCCGGCAATTTAAAACCATAAAACCGCGCGGGGATCACCCGTGTGCGGTTAATTACTAACAAATCACCCGGTTTGAGGTACTTCCCAATGTTATAAAAGAAGTCATGCCGAACACGATCGCTATCGCGCTCTAAAACCATCAGGCGCGAGCTATCACGAGGTTCTGCCGGCGTTTGAGCAATGAATTCTGGCGGCAGCACATAATCAAAATCTTCCGTTCTCATGTTTATCAAATTGGAATCTACCATCTATGAGTGTTGGTTGAAAAGTGGTGGCTGTTCGCGGTTGCCATTAAAAGGTTTGCCGAGATGATCATATGCCAATGCGGTTGCAACGCGTCCCTGAGCTGTACGCTCTAAAAATCCCAACTGCATGAGGTAAGGTTCGACCACATCCATAATCGTATCCGCTTCTTCACTAACGGATGCCGCCACCGTATTCAAGCCAACGGGACCGCCGGCGTACTTCTCGATAATACAAAGAAGCACCCGCCGATCAAGCTCATCCAAGCCCATCACATCAATGTTCAGCATGTTTAAGCTGGAAATCGCAATCTCCGCGGTGATAACCCCATCGCCACGCACTTGAGCATAATCGCGCACACGCCTGAGGATACGTAAAGCAATACGCGGAGTTCCGCGGGAACGGCGCGCGATCTCCCGAATGCCATCTTCTTCATAATCTAATGCCAAAAGTTCTGCTCCGCGGCGCAGAATCGCGACCAAAGCCTCTTCGTCGTAATAATCCAGGCGGTAGACAGCTCCAAACCGGGCACGTAAAGGAGCCGTAAGCAATGCTAAGCGCGTCGTCGCCCCAACGACAGTAAAGCGCGGCAACTTAAGGCGCACAGACTTAGCTGCCGGTCCTTTGCCAATGATGATATCCAAAGCAAAATCTTCCATCGCCGGGTAGAGAATCTCTTCGACGTTGTGCCCCAAGCGGTGGACTTCATCAATAAAAAGGATATCGCCCACATGCAGATTCGTGAGAATCGCCGCTAAATCTCCTGCACGCTCGATGGCTGGACCGGAGGTAACTTTGATGTTCACACCCATCTCTGTGGCTAATATATGTGAAAGCGTCGTCTTCCCCAACCCAGGCGGACCATAAAAAAGCACATGCTCGAGCGCTTCTCCACGCTGCTTGGCGGCTTTAATTTGGATTTCTAAGTTATTCTTAACCTGGTCCTGGCCAATCAGGTCCTTGAGAGATCTTGGGCGCAGCGCAATGTTCGCCAGGTCTTCCGGCTGGCGTTGACCGCTGAGCATGCCATCGTCTTCTTTTGCAATCATCGTTGTTATTATACCTAAGAATGTCCCTCGACCGCTCCATTGCACACGCCAACAACATCAGCTATCTGCCAAAGTGTGGGTATAATTGGCGATGGTTGTTTGCCGAGCGCAGTTGCAAAGCTCTTGGAGGCTGGATGAAACTCTCATTAGTGATCCCGGTATATAACGAAGAAGAAAACCTACCGCTCCTCTGGCAGGAAATTCAAGCAGCGGTGATTCCACTCGACATCCCCTGGGATGTTACCTTTGTGGACGACGGCAGCAAAGACCGCAGTGCTGAGGTTCTGCGCGAATTGGCTGCGCAAAACCCTGAGCAGGTCCAGGTCATCCTTCTCAACCGCAACTATGGTCAGACCGCCGCCATCACTGCTGGCATCGACCATTCGAATGGAGATGTAATCATCTTGATGGATGCCGACTTGCAAAATGACCCAGCCGATATCCCCTTACTGCTGGAAGAACTTAACAAAGGCTATGATGTGGTCAGCGGCTGGCGAAAAGACCGCCAGGATAACAAATTGACACGTACGATCCCCTCCAAAGCTGCGAATTGGCTCATCTCCACAGTAACCGGCGTGCACTTGCACGATTATGGCTGTACGCTCAAAGCTTACCGCCGAGAGATTTTCAACCAGATCCGTCTCTATGGTGAGATGCACCGCTTTATCCCCGTCTATGCTGCCGAAGCCGGCGCCAAAATCAGCGAAGTGGTCGTCCACCACCACCCACGCATCCATGGCAAAGCAAATTACGGTTTGGAGCGCACCTTCAAAGTGCTGCTGGACCTGATGACCGTCAAATTCTTGCTGAGTTATTCCAAGAAGCCAATTCACTTATTTGGCGGCGTGGGGCTGGGCTTGATGGTTGCAAGCTTCTTGGTTTTACTATGGTTAGCGATTCGGCGGGTGGCAGCGGGTATCCCTGTGTTGGGTTCGCCTTGGTTCCAAATCAGTGTGATGTCTTTCATCCTCGGCTTCATATCAATCTTGTTAGGGCTGATTGCTGAGCTGCTGATGCGTACCTACTATGAATCGCAAAATAAACGTACCTACGAAATCCGGGAAGTTATCAAAGCAGGTGGCGAATGCTCGAAAGCCTAAAACTCACGGGGCTAACTGCTGGATTGCCTCCAGAAGCTCTGGCTGACCTTTTGGAATAAGCAAGTTGATCCCGCCATTCTGCCAGTCTGCTGCCGGTTCATACTCTTCTAACATCGGTATCAAGACCTTAATCACCCAGGTGTCATTTTCATCCCCAAACGCATGGGTTTGCCCTTGCTTTCCGGTATAGAGCGTATCGGTGATAATAGCCTTATAGGCGTGGCTCGAAATCTGTTGGTAAAAGCCTTGCAGATAGGGCTTGTTATTGCCCATCGCCATTTCCATCAAAAAGACTTTTTCGTAATCTGGTTCCATCCGGACGCCTTCGATCTCTCCAAAGGTGACCAGCTGGCGGTCAGCGATGAACAACACCTCGCCAGGCTGGTCCTTGAGGAGATCCAGCACGGCTTGCATCTGCTGCACCTCAGGCATCTGTGCCTCTCGCGGAATAAAACCCCAATGCGCCCCTTGCATGACCACAAAAAACACAGGTACAACCATCGCTAATATCCAACCGAACGATTCGATTTTGAGAGGGCTAACCGCTGGCTGGGTTCGCTCAGCCGTATACGCCCCAGTGATTAAGCTGCCAGCAATCAACGCCCAAAACACCAGGAATGCATCCAAGTTGTGCAAGTCTCCGCCACCCCCGATTTTCAAGCTCACCAAGATGCCTCCCCCTAAGAAGGCAAGTAAAATCGCAGCCAGTCCTAGCCAGCGCAGCCAATGCACTTGCGGTTTGCTTCCATTGTGCCAGGTTTCCCAAAGCAAAATAAAACCAGGCAAGCAAACCAGCAAAATCGCGAAGATAATCCCTAACGAGAAAGTTGCATTAGGCCACAATCGGCTCCAGAGCAGCTCGGAGCTGAACGCTGAACCGAAAAGCGCTGGGTCATTGCCTGAGAGGTGAATATATACCTGTTGACTAAGCCAAGCCGTGCCTACACCCGCAACAGCCCAAAGCACTGGAAAGGATACATATTTGAGCCAAGGCTTACCATCCAGTGGCTCATCCAAGAGATAAAGTGCAGCCGCCAGCAAACCGGGGACAGGCATCCAGTTGACCCGGCTGATGCCCGCCCACACCGAAGCAAGCAGCACAAAAAGCAGCGTACGCCAGGGCTTACCCTTCTGATAACCCATAAGCACCAAGATCACGCATACCATCAAGTGAAAATAAACTGCACCTTGGAAGAAAAAGAGCGCGAGCGCAATAATCAAAAGCCAAAATGGCAGAGCTAACTTGCCCCGAAAGCGCTTAGCAAGCAGCGCGGCGCCCCAGGCTGTCATCCCAATCCACAGCAGCACCTGCCACAACCGATGGACTAAAATCGAGCGGATGCCCAGGAAGAAGGGCACCGCTTGCATAAGGTAGCGAGAAGGATGCAGCACGGGCAACGGCAACTGTTCCCCGTAGATCGATTCTGAAAGGAAGAGCGAGGCATTATAGTAACGGCTACCTTCGGACCAGCCCAGCGAGAAAGGCGTAGATTGGATCTGCGGGATAAACACGCCCAGCCGGTAAAGCGCGCCAAAGCCAAGCAAGATCATAGCAAAATATAAATAGGGCGAGCGTTGTTGCTGCGTAAGGCTAAGCAGCGCTACGCCTGCTGTTGCCAACGTACAGCTGAGCAGCAAACGTCCGAGCGCCGAATCAATGAGCTGAAAGCTTTGCGTGAAGCACAACGCCAGCAGCACACTAACGAACACGCCAATAACCAACCACACCAGCCAGACAGGTACTCCTATTGGCTCATATTTTTCCATGCTCTGCTGGAAGCCGAATAGCCAAATGCCATAGACAAATAGAACAATGAGCAACGCAGCCACAGCCATAAAAGAGCGCCCGCGAAATTGTATATTCTCTATGAGGTAGCCAGCAGAAAGAATTCCCAACAAGACTACACTCGACTTTAAAAATGACTTTAATCTGGATTGGTTATTCATATCGTTTTCAAGCCTTGGTCAGAATCTACCTCAGCTTGCCCAACCGTTTCCGATTGTTTTTTCGCGTCGCCTAAAATCCCCGAGAGGGTAAACGCCCCCGGCAGGCTGCCAATCATCCAAGCGACGCGCAGCAAAATGGCTAAGCTGATACTTGTGGAGGGCTGCAGCCCGCCTACCACTGAAAACAGGTTTGTAATCGTGACTTCTTGCAGCCCTAAGCCATTAATGGAAATAGGAAGGAGCGTGATAAAGTATGTCAGGCTCCACAAGCCAGCTATCTGCCCGAAAGGCATGCTCTCCCCCATGCCCTCAATCAAGATTTGGACGATGAGAAAAGTTGCCAACATGTGAATAAAGGTAAAGCCAAGGGCACGCAGCAGAATCAGCGGGTTTTTAGCCCAATATTTAAAGTTGGAAAATACATTTTTAAAAGCCTGTTGGATTTTGTTCCAAGCATTGGACACAAATGGCACTGCTGAAAATAAAGACACGCTGCTACGCATCCCGTTCTGATTAAGATAAGCCACAAAGCTAGGGATAGCAAAAGGAAGAGCTAAGAACATCCCTGCCATACCTACTAACCGGTCCGCTATCAGCGATGCTGCAGCCAAGGCAGGGTTGATCCCAATGCGCACCGCGCCAGCCAAACGTACCACATCCCCACCAACGGTAGTCGGTAGAACGTTGGAGGCAAACAATCCGGCAAAGGTCAGCCTGAGGCTGTCTTTCCAGGGGACGCGCATCTCCTGCACCTGCAGAAGGCTATGCCAGCGCCCAAAAGTTGCAAAGCGTGAGACAAACACGAGTGTGAGCACCGCGGCAATCCGCCAACCGGAAATGCGCTGGATAGTCGCCCAGGTTTCCGCTGCGCCAATTTGCGAGAAGAGGTAAACCAAGATAACGATGGCTATAATCGTCCCAACCCAACGGATGATGATATTCCAACGGTTTTTTGGCTTGGTTTCCATCACATGCAGTGCCCAATCTGAAGCCAATTATACTTTAAGTGCTTATCAGAGAAAGATTAGCATTAAAATGGGCATGGAAAACGATATGAAAGGAGCTGTATTATGGATTTAAAGCCCATCGGTTTTTCTGAACTTGTGATTAACCCTCAAGACCTCATCGACCGCCAGGCTTTGGTGCTAACCAGTGGCGATTTTGCCACACATGCTTTCAACGCAATGACGATCAGCTGGGGGCTGATTGGGGTTTTATGGAATAAACCCTGCTTTATGGTTGCCGTCCGCCCCACGCGTTATACCTACACCTTTATGGAGAGTTCGCCAGATTTTACAGTATGCGCTTTTCCATCTGCTTACGCTCGCGATGTAGCCTATTTAGGCAGTCATTCTGGCAGAGATGAGGACAAAATCGCCAAGACCCACCTCACCCCGATTGCTTCTACAAAAGTGTACGCGCCCTGCTATGCCGAGGCAGAGCTGGTACTCGAGTGCCGCAAGATATATTGGTCCGATTTAGATCCAGAGCACTTTTCAGATGCCAGCATCGAGAGCAACTATCCGCGTAAAGACTACCATCGTTTATACCTCGGGGAAATCGTGGCGCTGCGCGCTGCCGATCGTTTTATCCAGAAAGGGGAATCGCTCGGTGATTAAGCACTGTCATGGCTAATTAGAAATGTCCTAATGCTGGCAATTTAGAAATGTCCTATTCGGTTGATAAAGTCGCCAGTATGGGTTTTTCTTGGAAA